>JAFNAU010000001.1 GCA_017860335.1 Bacteroidota bacterium | reverse complement strand
TCGTATGTAAAAAACAATCATTCTACTACAAATATGTGACTTCTACGAAGTCAAAAAACAAAATAAATGCCATTTGTTAAAAAGTCAAGATGACTTCAAAGATAAAAAATGGATCAAAAAGATTAAAAACTACTCCACCTGATATTTACATTGATCCGGAATTTTTTAAGTTTTACTTACGGCGAAGATAAAAAGAAAAACGCCATAAATCATTGATTTACAGCATTTTGTTAAGTGGTACCACCAGGAATCGAACCGGGGACACAAGGATTTTCAGTCCTTTGCTCTACCAACTGAGCTATGGTACCTCATTTGTTTTGCGAGTGCAAATGTACGGCATTTTTTTGAATTACCAAATACTTCGGCAAAAAATCCTGAATAATTTCTCTGTGGATTTTACAACTAACCTGTTACTGACGTAGGGTGAGCCCATCATTCACCGGAATATGTTTCTAAATGTCAGTTAAATAACATTTAAACTGTTTATGGGTAGCGGATGTATTGGGAGATAAAAGATTTTTTTTGTAAAAAAGAATTAACTTTGCAATTCATCTTAAATAAAATACAATACCTGCCAAAAAATGACAATATCTACTGAACTTTTCCTGCTTGTAGCATCAGTTATGCTGTTCTTTAGTTTATTGATAGGGAAAACCGGACACAAATACGGGGTTCCAACCCTGTTATTATTCCTCATGATTGGCATAATGGCAGGTACCGACGGTCTTGGTCTTGAATTTAATTCTCCCAGAATTACTCAGTTTATTGGCGTGATTGCCCTGAATATTATTTTGTTCTCAGGGGGTATGGATACCAATTTGTATGAAATCAAACCAATTGTTCCACAGGGTCTGGTTCTTGCAACAATCGGGGTGTTGATTACAGCTATTCTTACAGGTTTTTTTATTTACTGGACTACCAACCATATATTTACCTCAGTTTCCTTTACTCTTCTCGAATCGATGCTGTTAGGCAGTATCATGTCATCGACAGATTCTGCGTCGGTATTCTCTATTCTGCGCTCCAAAGGGCTGTCGCTTAAAGAAAATATCCGGCCATTGCTCGAATTTGAGAGCGGAAGCAACGATCCCATGGCATTTATGCTCACTATTGTTTTAATCCAACTGATACAAACTCCCGATTTCAGCACCGGGGAAGCAGTTTTTATGTTTTTCCGTCAGTTGATACTGGGCGCTGTTGGAGGTCTCTTCCTGGGAAAATTATCTGTAAAAATAATTAACAGGATAAATCTCGATAACGATGCCCTTTATTCGGTTTTGCTTCTGACCATTATGTTTTTCCTTTTCGGATTTACCAGCTTTGTGGGAGGTAACGGCTATCTGGCTGTGTATGCAGGTGGTTTGCTGATTGGAAATCACAAATTCGTACACAAACGAAGCTCACTGAAATTTTTCGACGGGCTGACCTGGCTTTTCCAGATCATCATGTTCCTCACACTCGGTTTGCTGGTCAATCCGGGTGAGTTGCTTCCAATTGCCGGTGTGGCGTTGTTGATCGGCGTTTTTATGTTGCTTGTTTCCAGACCCACCGCGGTTTTTATCAGCTTATCTCCGTTTCGTAAACTTACATTCAAGGCAAGAACTTATGTTTCGTGGGTGGGTTTGAGAGGCGCTGTACCCATTATTTTCGCAACTTATCCATGGATCGAAGGTGTACCTAAAGCTAAGATGTTATTTAATATCGTCTTTTTTATCACCATACTTTCGCTGGTCATACAGGGAACCACCGTGGGAACAGTTGCTCACTGGATGAAACTTTCTCTGCCTACGCCTAAAAAACGCAAACTGAGAGAATTTGATGTGGAATTCTCCGACGAAATAAAATCGGCAATGAGCGAAATATCCATCAAGGAGGAGTTCCTGGCCAATGGTTCCCGCCTGATGGACATCAATGTGCCCGACAAGACCCTGGTGGCAATGGTGAAGCGGAAAGGCAAGTATTTCATTCCGAGGGGAAATACCGAGCTGCTCGTGGGCGACAGGATACTTGTAATCACCGATGATGAAAAGGCTTTGGAAGAAACTTACCAGTCGATGAAGGGAAAATTGTCCGAGACGCCTCCGTTATGAATAAAAACACAATAATCAATACTATAATAACAGAATGAAAAATCAGTAATTATGAATATTGCTGTTGCGGCAACATTCATCTTATTCCTCTTATTCGGGCTGTCAGCAGCACCCTGACTCAGCTTAAAACCGATGCATCTGCACCGTGTCAAATCAGGATAGAACAGGCCGTAAAGCTTAGCCAGAAAACTGTCAGAAATAAATTCACCAATCAGCAAAAGATGCTGATTGATTTCTACGGAAACAACATTTTCCGCATGTTTCAGGACAACTCTCCGAGTATTTTTTATTCTAAAGAATTAGGGTGATAAAAAATGCCCGGGTTATTGAAAACCAGAGCATCATTCTTCTTGTAAGTATATTATGTATTCATACATAACATTCTCTTTTCTTTTTCGGTATTCCTTTCATCACTTCGTGGTAGGAGTGTTTAATCCACTCTTTCAGTAGTTTCTCGGTGACTTCATTAGTTAGTGCCACGGTGTTCCAATATTTCTTATTCATATGATAACCGGGCTGTACTGCCTGATATTTTTCCCGCAGGTTAAGAGCCTTCACCGGATCACACTTCAGGTTGATGAATAAATCTGGCTCTTCCAACGGTATGAAAGCAAACATTTTACCGAGGGCTTTGAATACAAGTGTCTCATCGTCAAAAGGAAAGCATTCTTCAGCTCCTTTCAGAGACAAACAATAGTTTCGAATATCTTCTACGTTCATACACCGATAAATTTTTAGAACTGCCGGCATAAAGCTGTCAGTCAGGTTGGTTGTTTGTTGTCTGAAATCCTGATATTCAGGCTGATTCTGAAATAAATCAGAAAGGGTGTCGGGATGCGTCAGCGATAAAGCTCACTTACCTTATTCCAGTTCACCACGTTCCAAAATGCTTTGACATAAGCGGCCCGTTTCGACTGGTATTTGAGGTAGTAAGCGTGTTCCCACACATCCAGGGTGAGAATTGGTTTGCCTTCCGGTGTATTGAAAGGCATCAGCATGTTGTCCTGATTAGCGGTGCTTTCGATATAAAGTTCACCCATCGGTTTTTTGATCAGCCACACCCATCCGGAGCCAAACCTGCCGATGGCTGCAGCTTCAAATTTAGTTTTAAATGCATCCACACTGCCAAAACTTTTAATAATTGATTCTTCAAGTTCGGGTGACATACGTGTAGTTCCGGCTGGTGCAAGCATGGTCCAGAATATGAGATGATTGTAATATCCGCCTCCATTGTTTCTCACAGCAGTTTGTATCTTTTCCGGCAGTATATTGATGTTTTTCAGTAACTTTGTAATTTCCATGTTGGAATATTGCGGATAATTTTCCAAAGCTTTATTCAGATTGTTCGTATATGCCGCATGGTGAGCATCGTGATGAATATGCATGGTAGTACTGTCGATGTAAGGCTCCAGCGCGTTGTACGCGTAGGGCAAATCGGGAAGTTTGTACTGACCGGATACAAATAAATAGCTAGATATTAACAGTGGAAGAAGTAAAAGATAACGTTTCATACTAATTTTTATATGTTTGGTGCTTAAATCCTTATAGTAGAAAAATAACAAACTGAATATAAAATTGTTTAGTATATTAAACTTTTCAATGATTTATTAGTCAAAATAGAAATTATTAAACGAATAGTATATCAGCTGACCATTTCTCACCTCTCTGATATGTAATTCATTTCGAAACTAAGTATATTATGTTAAAGAAACTCTCTATTGTTATGCTGCTGATTATTGCTGCATTATCCGCGCATGCGCAGTATTCAATTCAGTCAAAAGTTGTTGATGTTAAAACCGGAAATGCGATGGATCGGGCTGGTGTCAGGCTGTTAAGTCCGGTTGATTCGGTGCTCATAACGGGTCAGACAACCGACAGCGCCGGTAGATTTAAACTACGGGATATCAAACCGGGCAAGTACATACTGAAAGTGACAACAGTCGGGTACAACGATTATAATCAAAATCTGACCGTAGCCAATAAGGATGTGCTGATAGGTAAAATATCCATGCAGGAAGATGCCCGCATGCTTGAACAGGTCAATGTTACCGGTACTGCCGTACAGGTGGTGGTGAAAAATGATACAATCGAATACAATGCTCAGGCTTTCAAAACCTCGCAAAACGCGGTGGTGGAAGATATGCTTAAAAAAATGCCGGGGGTGGAAGTCAGCTCTGAAGGCAAGATCACTGTCAACGGTCAGGAAGTGAAGAAAGTGCTGGTTGACGGAAAGAAATTTTTCGGCGATGACATTGAAATGTCGACCAAAAACATACCGGCTGATATGATTGATAAAGTGCAGGTGGTTGATCAAAAGTCGGAAATGGCCAAACTGACAGGTTTTGAGGATAACGATACCGAACGGGTGATAAATCTTACACTGAAACGAGACCGGAAGCAAGGTGTCTTCGGCAATGTTCAGGCCGGAGCAGGTACCGATGTCAATCCCGAGTTCCGTTACGATGCCGGTGCATTCCTCAATATCATGAATGGTGAAACCCGTTCGACGATTACCGCGGGAGCCAACAACACCAATACAGCCCGAAGCGGACGTGGTCGGGAAGGTTTCGGTGGAAGAAGTTCGGGTATTACTGCCACACAAAACCTGGGTTATAACCTCAACACTCCCGTCAACACCAAACTGATACTCGGAGGCGACGCTTCATTTAATCATTCGGATCAGCTGCAAACCTCCGAAAGTAACCGCGAGAATTACCTCCAGGGTTTGACCTATAACAACCAGTCAACAAGCTCTTCGAACCGCGAAAACTATCAGGGAAATGTACGGCTGGAAGCCGAATGGAAACCCGACAGTCTCAATACCGTTGTTTTCCAGCCGAATATGGGTTACAACAGATCATTTAATGCTTCAAATTCGCAGTACCTGTATATGACCGAAAACGACAGCACAAGCTGGGGAAAAACCAATAACAGTGGAAACGGCACTTCAGTTAACGGAGGATTGAATATTATTTACAGCCGTAAATTCGCAAAACCGGGACGTACATTTACAACCCGCCTGAGTACTAACCTGTCGCAGAGCAATAACGACGGTCAGAATTTATCCCGAAAAAACACAAGTGACTCAACTATCATCATTGATCAGCGGAGCGAAAACATTTCGAACAGTTACAATATGGGTTTGCGCATGTCGTTTGTGGAGCCACTCTGGAAAAATCAGCACTTTCTGGAAACATCCGTATCGTTGAACAGCAACTTCAGCAATTCAACCCGGAATCTCTTCGACAAAGACCAGCAGGGTAACTACACCGTACTCGACGATGTGTACAGCAACGAATTCAAAAATACATTTTACAGCGAAGCGCTGGAATTGAATTACCGGTTTATTCAGAAAAGCTATAATATCACGCTGGGTATGAAAGCAGAACCGTCGCAGACATACAGTACCACCATTTACGGAAGTGACCCGGGTGTGGAGCTGAGCAACGAAGTTATCAATTTTGCACCAAATGCGCGCTTTCAGTATAATTTCGGAAAAAGACAGTTTGCACGCTTCGATTATTCGGGACGAACCAGTCAGCCTACCATTAGTCAGATGCAGCCGGTAAAAAACAATACCGACCTGATGAATGAAACAGTGGGTAATCCGACACTTAATCCCCAGTTCCAGCACAACCTGCGACTGATGTACTCTACGTATAACAGCACAAAATTTTCTTCCTTCAGTTTTGGACTGAACGGGAGTGTTATCAAAGATGATCTGACGAATAACAGCATCTACGACAAAACCGGAAAGCGATATATTCAGACTGTCAATTCGAAGGAAACACCCTACAACCTGAATTCGTTTGCCATGTTCAGCACACCGTTCTGGAAAAAGTTCAACTTCAGCAACAGCGCGTCCTTCGGTGTACGTCAGCAGTACGGATATACTTCAAAGAATGTAAACACCGACCTGATTGACATCGATCATCTGCAACTGGGAGACCTCAGCAGTACGATCCGTTACAATGCTTCGAATAATATCTCGCTGAGCTACACACACAATATTTTTGATATAAGCATGCGTGGCGGGCTGAGTTACTCCAATTCGAAAAATAATTTCAATACGAAACCAAACGAAACCTACGACTGGATCAGCGCGGTTAATCTTGGTATTCGCCCCACAAACGCTATTACCTTTAATTCAGATTTGAATTATACCACTCAGAAAGGTTATTCAAGTTTTAATCTTAGCCAGTGGCTGTGGAACGCGTCGCTCGAAGTGTCTGCCTTTAAAAGGAAAGGAGTATTTTCACTCAAAGTGTATGATATTTTGCGTCAGCGACAAAACGTTTCACAGACAGTGGGTGATAACTACATTCAGTACAGCAAAACCAATTCGTTGCCAGCTTACTTCCTCGTAGGTTTTACATACAAAATCACCAAATTCAAGGGCGCGACAAACCAGGAAATGGAAGATCTGCAAAACATGAACCGCTTCGGACCCGACCGGAGAATGAACAGGCAGGGCAGAGGCGATTCTAATTCATATCACGGTCCCGGAGGAACTCCTCCCTTTATGGGCGGAGGGGGACCACCTCCGGAAATGTAATAAACAGAAAGCAACCGGAAAGGAAACGGTTGCTTTTTTTATAAATTTATCTTGAATTTCTTGCCAATTGTTGTAATTTCGCACACTAAAATTCGAAAAACCGGATATTTGAAAAGAAAGTTTGTTGTGTCCGTGAAATACTGTGCAAACCGTAAGAGCAAAATCTGTTAATTGGGATAAAGGCTTTTCAATTCAGACCTCTCCCTAAGTCCCTCTCCGAAGTTGAGGGACTTAGCATTGCAAAACTTCAGAACAAAATCTGTTGATACAGATGCTGTTTTCCCCTTTCTCCAAAGGAGAAAGGGGTTAGGGGATAGAGATCTGACATTTTATTTTATAAAGTCGTCATGATATCTTATAATATTGCTGATTCGGAGCATGCATTACAGCAGAACAAAAAACTTTTTAATAACAAGCTTGTTTGAACAATATAAAATTAGAAGTATGAAGAGTGTAAAAATAGCGATACTTGGACTGGGCGGAGTAGGAGGATACTACGGTGGAAAGCTGGCAAAAAGATATGAAACTTCCTCTAACATTGAAATATATTTTATTGCGCGTGGTCAGCATCTTCAGGCCATCCGAGAGCATGGTATTCACATTATCAACGAAAACGAGGATTTCTTTGCCAAACCCACACTGGCCACATCAGATGCCGCTGAAATAGGCCCGGTGGATTTTATGGTAATCACCACCAAAAGTTACGACCTGAAATCGTCCATCGAACAGATACGTCCGTGCATTGACAGGAATACCGTTATTCTTCCCCTGCTCAACGGTGGCGATATCACCGAACGAATTCGCGAAATACTTCCCGATAATACCGTTTGGAGTGGATATTCGTACATTGTCAGCCGTCGGACTGAACCCGGAGTGATACGCACGTCGGGTCCGTTTCTCCGGCTGGTGTTCGGGTACGATGGCGGTAGCGACAAAAGACTTTCGGCTTTCGAAACCTTGCTGCACGAAGCAGAGATAGACGCGCATTACTCGGTCAATATCCGTCAGAGTGTGTGGAAAAAGTTCTTTTTTATTTCCGTATCGGCTTCGCTCACTTCATATCTGAATGTAGGCTTCAATGAACTCACTGATCCCGATGAACGCAGAAATCTGACGGCAGATGTAGCCGAAGAATTTCTGAAGGTAGCTCGCGCGGAGGGAATTAATTTTGAAGGCAATCCCACTGAAGAAATTATAAACAGAATGGAAGCACTGCCGGCAGGAAGTACCGCGTCCATGCACAGCGATTTCAAATCGGGCGGCAGAACCGAACTCGAAACACTCACAGGCATGGTGGTTCGACTGGCGCATAAGCACAACATCCCGGTTCCGCTCTATGAGAATATCTACAGCGAACTCAAAAACCGTCAAACGTGAAACGTTAAACGTTTACGCTTCACCGCCAAATCCCATCGGGATGGGAGGCATCATGTTGTTGTCCGGCACTTTGATTTTACCGTTTTGTTGTTCGTACTTGTTGATGTTGTCCTGAAGTGCGAAAAGCAACCGTTTGGCATGTTCCGGTGTGAGAATGATACGCGATTTTACATTCGCTTTGGGTGTACCCGGCATCATACGGATGAAGTCAACCACAAATTCGGAGGTGGAGTGTGAAATGATGGCCAGATTTGAATAGATTCCTTCGGCTACTTCGGGTGACAGTTCAATGTTCAGCTGATTTTGGTTTTCGTTGTTATCCATAATTTTATATTGTTAATGTTTTTTCTTGCGTTCATGTGGTGTGCAAGTCCTGTTTGTGTTGTTTCTTTCTCATCGGCATTCCGCCCTGCCGCCTCGTACAACGGCAAGCTCAGCAATAACACGGTAAAGATACAAAAATATTTATTTACCGCTTAAAAAAAATATAAGCCACAAGGAAGTAGCATGTTCCTCACTTGATAAAGCCTCACCCCGCTAAACTTTTATACCATACGCGGGACAAGCGGTTTCGCAACCGCTTGCTTGCAATCATCAAATCAAGCGACTTGGAAGTCGCTTGTCCCATGTCAGAAAATTACAATTCAGTTAACTGATTATTAATGTTTTAACTTTTAATTATTGTTGTCCGATAAAAGATTTGATAAAGAATTATTGTTGCCCGGAATATTTTTTTCAGTTAACTCTATATTGCTGAGATTTAAATATCTATTTGTTGTTTTGTGTTGAGGCGCTTGATATTTCATAACCCTCTCTTTCTCTCTAAGGCGGCAGAAGACCTCATCTTTTCTTACTTTTTGGGGCTGTAGCCAATTGGAGCGAAGCGGAAATCGCCGAAACAAATAAAATACAAAACTACTGAGGCAAAAAGTAAAAGCCTGTCCGGCTGGAGATCAAAATAAGAACTCTTTTTACCGGACAATAATAAAACAAAGTAATCCCCTTCACGTTCAATGCCGTAAAGGGGATTACTTTGTTTATAGTAGGTTGAATTTATCTTCCCGATTGAACGATAAAATTTCTCAGTTCATTATTGAATTCATCTTCCTGCATGAGATCTTCCATGTTCAGATGCAGGCGGTAACGCCAGCTGCTCATCGAGTTGGAGGGTACATTGATACGTTCTTCGTGAGGATTCTCAAGTCTCAGTTTGGGAGACATACCGAGGAGATCCTGCATCTGGAATATTGCCCACATGGCGGGCGAATAAAGATGTTGCAGGATGATATCGCGGCTTATCCACCATTCGCAGAAGAAAGGAGCATCTCCCCAATGACCGAGCTGTGTATTGTAGAATTTTTGTGTTACCGAACGGTCTTCCTCCCACCAGCCTCGAATGGTACTCATGTCGTGCGTGGATGGTGTTACCACCGACAAATACGGAGCATTGGCAGGATGGAAGAAATCAATTTTATTGGTTTTTGGCGCCCGCTGCACTTCCAGACTTAATATACCAAGTTCATTCATTACTGCCGTTACGCAGGGCGTCATCATACCGAGGTCTTCTCCGCAGATGAGCATATTGGTAGAACGTTTGAGCGCCGGAAGTTTTTCCATGCCGGAGTGATACCAATTTTCATCCTGACGATGGTAAAAATAATGAATATAAAGTTCATCCAGCCCTTTTTTGGTGTGCTGATCGAGTTCAATATATGAACGCAGACTGTGCATGCCGTATCGCGGATAAAACTGCTGACCGTTGGCATCCTTCACCTCAAAAAACAGCACATTCGATATCAGATCGAAAAGTCCCCATTTCACCCGTTCCGAGATTTCACCCTTATTGAATAGTTCATCCACATAAGTCTGACTCTGGAACTCCGGTTTTAAACGTAACACCCAGCCATCTTCAATCTGCAAACAGTTTGTCTTCACCCAGGCAGCTTCCTCTCCAAAGAAATCCCACAATATCTGATCGGTAATATACGGTTTACAGAAACGGTTGTAATCGAACCAGATACCCTTTTCGCCAAATTCATTGATGTAAATGGGTGTGGACGGATTGAGATGTCCCATAATACCTTCTACCTGATTGGTGGGAATTTCCCAGATACGGAAAAATCCAAGTATATGGTCAATACGGAATGTATCGAAGTAGTTCGACATTTGTTCAAAACGTTTTTTCCACCAGCCGAAACCGGTTCTTTTCATCACTTCCCAGTTATAGGTAGGCAGCTCCCAGTTCTGACCCTTCACGGCAAACATATCGGGTGGCGCACCCGCATTCATATCCATGTGAAACAGTTCCGGCGACACCCAGGTGTCCACACTGTTTTTGTTTATTCCAATAGGGATATCGCCTTTCAAAACCACTCCCCGCTGATGAGCGTATTGAGCAACTTCCGAGAGTTGTTTATGCAGATGGTACTGAATAAAATAGTTTACACCCACTTCGTCGAAATGAAGCTGGGTGTTGTCTGTGAACGCGCTTATCTGTCCGGCATCGTACACCGCGAACTCGTCCCATTTGCGATAATCGTTGGTGCCAAACTTATCGCGCAACACACAGTAGGCCGCATACGGAATCAGCCAATAGGAATTCTTTTCAAAAAACTGAATGAAATCCGGGTTGTTCAGGAATTCGGTCTTTTGATAAAGATACATCTCTCTGGCGTATTTCATTTTGAAATCAATCACTTCGAGAAATGAAATCAGCGGATACGTGTTGAGTTCAGCCTGTTTGGGTATGTATTGTTGCCCGATGTCATTGTTTTCGGGTAATTTGCCCATCGCCGGCAGATTCAGAAACAGGGGATTGAGAGCAAAGGCGGAAATAGCCGCGTAAGGCAACACGTCGGCATCGGTATGAGTTCCGTTGGTGTCATTCAGAGGCAGCACTTGTATCAGTTTCATATTGATCTTTGCAGCCCAGTCGACAAATAGTTTCATGTCTTCAAAATCACCCACGCCAAAGCTCCGCCGTGTACGGATACTGAAGACAGGAAGACTCACTCCCGCTCCCCGCCAGGTGTCATTATTCATCCTCACAAAGCCATCATGAACCTGTACAATGGTATTTTTTGAACCGATTATAGCAGCATAACGATCCGGACCCTGTTCAAAAAACATAAATTGTTTTTTATCGGCATCGTAAACTCCGTATTTGTAGTTAACATCAGTCGTTTGTTTGCTCAGATCAATTTTAATCGTCCAGTTGTCACCGTCCCTGTACATCAGCAAGGGTTCAGTCACTGACCAATCGCCCAGTTCCCTGCAGCTGCCAACAATGCATAATGTTTGCCGGTGCTGGAGCAACGGAGCTTTCACTTTAAAAATATGGGTGAATTTCTTACTTTTTACGGTTAGGCTGGTCGTGGTATTTCCATTCAGAAGAACTTCCTGAAAGGGACTTGTCATAAAAACATTTTCATGACTTCCTACGGAATTCCACGTATCGAAACAGAAATAATGTTCTGTTTTCGGTGTAAGCTGATTAATAACCCGGTCATCACCCCATTCTTCGGTAAAACTGTTCGTGCTTTCATCATAAATCAGATATTTATAATGAATAACCTGACTCTCTCCCACCCGACACTCCAATTCATTTACCCAGTCTTCATGTCCCTGAAATCGCAGAGGTAATGCTTTTGAGTAATCGCCATCGCCCAGCTCGGGGATATCGCCACTAACCAGAATTCGCTGTCCCCATTTTGTGAAATAAGGAATTTTAAGGTGTATTCTCATGGATATTCTTATTTTGTTGAAAGTTAGCTTTTTGAAAGTTGGATAAACATTTAAATTAATTCAGAGTAAGGTATATCGGGCTTCAGCTTAGTTGATATTTGAACTCTGATACAAATTTTATTCAAAAATACTTTATATAATAAATCCATAAATTTATTTTATAATAAAACAATATCAAATTAATTTCAAACGATTGCGAAAACTTAGAATCTGTCTATTTCATTTTTCACAATTCTTAATTATCTATTTTTCAGCATGGTATAACATCAAAACAATAAAACATGAAAATTCAGAGTAAAACTTTTCCAGTTTTATGTCAAATTGAGTACTTTTGTAAAAAATTTCACCAACCTCAAATCATCTAATTTATGTCAGAAGATTCATCCCTGTTCAAAGTTTTTACAGGCACTAATAGCCGTTATTTGGCCGAGAAAATTTGTAAAAGTTTAAATTGGCCTCTTGGAAAGATGAATATCGAACACTTTTCCGACGGAGAATTTTCGGTTTCTTACGAAGAATCTATCCGGGGACAGTACATTTACCTGGTTCAGTCCACTTTTCCGAATTCAGATAACCTGATGGAACTTCTGCTGATGATAGACGCGGCCAAGCGTGCTTCGGCTTACAAGGTAATAGCAGTAATTCCTTACTTTGGATGGGCACGACAGGACAGAAAAGACAAACCACGTGTATCCATCGGTGCAAAGCTAATTGCCGATATGCTTACTATTGCCGGTGTTGATCGGGTAATAACCATGGATCTTCATGCTGATCAGATACAGGGTTTCTTCAACTTACCTGTTGATCACCTGTATGGTTCCACCATTTTTATACCCTATATCAAGTCTTTGCAACTGGAAAATCTGGTTATCGCCTCCCCGGACGTAGGCGGTTCAAAACGTGCAGGTTCATACTCCAAACATCTGGATGTACCGATGGTTTTATGCCATAAAACCCGTGAAAAAGCAAACGTTGTCGGCGAAATGCGGATCATTGGTGAAGTTGCAGGCAAAAATGTAATTATTATTGATGACATGGTGGATACTGCCGGCACACTCTGCAAAGCGGCCGATCTGATGTTAGAAAACGGAGCTTTAAGTGTCAGAGCAATCGTTTCACATGGTGTAATGTCGGGTGAAGCCAGCAAAAGAATCATGAACTCTGCACTTACCGAGATAGCGTTTACTGATTCGATACCGTTTGATTGTAACAAATGCTCAAAAGCTAAAATTCTGACTATTGCCGATATGTTTGCCGAAACAATTCGCCGTGTACAGGCTCACAAATCAATCAGTGAGCAATATCTGCTGTAATAAATTGACAATTCATCAAAAATAAAAAACACCCTTTGTCTATCATTCTGACAAAGGGTGTTTTTTTTGGCACGAAGTTTGATATTATTCTATCTGCCGGATATCCCCGGCAAATCAGGCCTCAAACCACACAATGAAAGTAAACAGATTTATAGTAGTTTTATTTACAATCGTGTCCATTCTGCATTTTTTCCCGACAAGTGCAGAAGCGCTAACGCCCGAATGGGCTCCGGCGAATGGTTACAGAGAAAAAACCAGACATATCTATTTCCCGCAGTACAACATATATTACGACCTTAAAAAAGATATGTACATCTACGAAAAGGATGGAGTTTGGTTTATTATTAAGTCTGTTCCGGAAAAGATCAAACATGAAAATCTGAAAACATCGGCTCAGGTACAATTATACCTTATTAACGACATGCCTTTTACTGAAAATGCAATTCATAAATCAAAATACAATTATCTGGTGAGGCATGACGAAAAATCACAGCCGAAAACAAACAGAAGCTTGAAAAGACAGCAAAAGGATATAAAAAAAAATGAGTAAAGGTCTGAATGGGTAAAATTCCGTAAAACAACAAGAATAATATAAAAAACCATAAATTCGTCATAACCTTAATTTTGAATAAGCTTCGGGTGTAACCATCCGGAGTTTTTTTTTGCGGTGTTTTCAACAAAAACAGCAGATAAAGTCAAGTTGTTGTTTCAGAAAAATAGCTTATATTTGTAATAAATTTATCAAAGAAATCAATCTTATTTTTCATGGATTCATTCGTTGTTTCAGCCCGGAAATACCGCCCTTCCACCTTCAAGTCGGTTGTGGGACAAGACTCGCTTACTACCACTCTGAGAAATGCCATAAAAAGCAAAAAACTGGCACATGCCTATTTGTTTTGCGGGCCGCGGGGTGTGGGAAAAACTACTTGTGCTAGAATTTTTGCAAAAACCATCAACTGCGAGCATCTGACGGAAGAATTTGAAGCCTGCAATCAGTGTGAATCCTGCAAAACTTTTAATGACCAACGCTCATACAACATTCATGAACTGGATGCCGCGTCAAATAATGGCGTAGATGACATCCGAAGCCTGACGGATCAGGTACGGATACCGCCTCAGATAGGAAATTACAGTGTCTATATCATCGATGAAGTCCATATGCTTTCTTCAGGCGCTTTCAATGCTTTTTTGAAAACTCTGGAGGAGCCACCGGCACATGCCATCTTCATCCTGGCTACCACCGAAAAGCATAAAATTATCCCGACGATACTCTCCCGTTGTCAGATTTATGATTTTAACCGGATTTCCATCAACGATACGGTTAACCATCTGAAATATGTTGCATCGAGTGAGCATGTCACCATCGAAGAAAGTGCACTGAATATCATTGCGCAGAAAAGTGATGGAGGTATGCGCGATGCATTATCTATTTTCGATCAGCTGGTCAGTTTCAGCGGCAATGCAATCACTTATCAGAATGTGATTGACAATCTTAACGTGCTGGATTATGAATATTATTTCAAACTTGTAAATGCATTCCTGCAAGGTAACGTTTCAGAAGCGCTGCTGATTTTTGATGAAGTACTTAATAAAGGATTTGAAGCGCAGCATTTCATTACCGGGTTAAGTTCGCATCTGCGGGATGTACTTGTCAGTAAGGATGCAAGCACTATTCAGTTGCTCGAAGTAGGTGTCGATATCGGCGAGCGATACAGGCAACAGGCTCAGGCATGCCCTGTGGAATTTATCTTTGATGCCCTGAAAATCAGTAACGACTGCGATCTGAATTACAGGATCAGTAAAAACAAACGGTTACTCGTTGAAATAGCTCTGATAAGGATAAGCCAGCTTATGTCCGATAAAAAAAAAAATCTGACAGTTGATAAACCTCCTTTAAAACCGATCGAAGTTTCTGAACCGGCTGTAATTGGTCAGCCTGTGATAACCTCAAAACCACAAGTTATCGTTACGCAGACGCCTCCTACTCAACCTCGGCCAGTTGTTCAGACTGCACCGGCTGATACGATTGTCAGCGAACCTGACACTACTGATGTTTATGCAGGAAATCCGGTTCCGAAGAAAGCTGCGGAAACCAAAGCGGGAATTTCACAAGCTCCTCCCCGGATCTCCATATCAAATATTCAATCAGAAAAATCAACTGAAACTACATCGGAAGGAATTAAAGAACATTCTGATGACAATATATCCGATAAACAATTTACCAGTCAAGAACTGATTGAAAAATGGAAAATATTTGCCAATCAATTCCAGAAAGATCAGGTTACCCGGGGCTTTTTACTAAATCACCTGCCAAGCCTGGAGAATGACAATATCATCGGATTGTTACTTGACAATAAATTTCAGGAAAAAGAGATCAGCCAGATACATGTACTGGAATACCTGCGGAAGGAACTGGGAAATAATTCGATACGCTTTCAGATAGATTTCATCCCTGAAGAAGAACAAAAGATATATCTGAATCCACAGGAAGTTTATAAGAAGATGGTTGCAGCCAACCCGGCTTTAGCCGTTCTCCGGAAAAATCTGGATATGGAAATTGATTAAAAAGAAATTCGCTGATAATTACCAGCAAATTTCTTTTTTAAGGTTATATTCTGTTTAGATTACAAGCATTGCATCGCCATAAACTCCAAACCGGTATTTCTCTTTAATCGCCACATCATAGGCATTCATAACATGATCATAGTCGCCAAAAGCTGCTGTAAGCATTAGTAACGTTGAATATGGCAGGTGAAGATTAGTAATCAGCGAGTTAGCTACTGTAAAATCGTAAGGCGGGAAAATGAATTTATTGGTCCATCCGTCCAGCGGTTTAATACGTCCTTCAGTTCCGACAACAGTCTCGAGTGCTCTCATCACCGTCACACCCACTGCGCATATATTTTCACCAGCATCATGAGCTGCGTTAACAATGTCAGCTGTTTCGGGAGTAATTTGCATCTGTTCCGAATCCATCTTGTGCTTGGTAAGATCTTCCACATCAATTTCCCTAAAATTACCCAAACTCATATGCGAAGTGACAAATGCAGTGTTTATCCCTTTGATTTCCATCCGTTTCATCAACTCCCGGCTGAAATGCATTCCGGCAGCAGGTGCCGATACAGCGCCTTCGTTAGTGGCAAAAATTGTCTGGAAACGTTCTTCATCATCGGGTTCTACAGGTCGTGTGATATTGTGTGGAAGCGGAGTTTGACCCAGCTTATAGAGTTCACGTTTAAATTCCTCATGAGTACCATCGAACAAAAAACGAAGTGTGCGTCCACGGGAAGTGGTATTGTCAATCACCTCGGCAACAATCGCATCATCTTCACCGAAGTAAAGTTTATTACCAATACGGATTTTACGGGCAGGTTCTACGAGCACATCCCACAGCCTGCCTTCTCTGTTCAGTTCGCGGAGCAGAAATACTTCAATCTGAGCGCCGGTTTTTTCCTTATTGCCGTATAAACGGGCGGGAAAAACCTTTGTATCATTGAAAATAAATAAGTCGTTCTCATCAAAATAATCAAGCACATCCTTGAACACTTTATGTTCAATTTCACCAGATTTCCGATGTAAGACCATTAAACGGGATTCGTCTCTGTGTACAGCTGGATATTGTGCTATTAATTCATCCGGCAATTTGAACTTAAACTGAGATAATTTCATAATCTTAATTTTACTTCGTATTTTTAGTTTCTCGTTATTTTTTTTTGAATAAATAATTTTGTTGAGTTCCTTAGCACTTAATTACCTGATATTGCCTCTTAGAATATTTACTAATTGGACATACCGTATGCTTTCGATACATCAGAAAATATTACTTGAATGGTTAACAACCATTATTTAACAATCAAGCGTGTCAATTTGTTTCAACAAATCTTCTATTTCCCAACAGTCTGTCAGAGTAATATCTCCAATGCGCGTCCTTTCCAGCGCAATTAGGTGTGCTCCGCTTTGAAGGGCTTCTCCGATATCACGCGCCAATGCCCTTATATAAGTGCCTTTACTGCACACTACACGAATCACTAATACCGGAAAATCGAACGACAATACTTCAATCTCATCAATAACCAGTAGTTTAGGTTTCAGTTCCACTTCCTGTCCGTCACGGGCATAATTGTATGCTCTTTTCCCATCCACTTTCACTGCTGAATACACAGGCGGAACCTGCCATATTTCACCTTTGAACCTTGAAATCACTTCATCGATTAACCCCCGGGTAATGTGGTCGGTCGGGTAACGGGAATCCACTTCATGTTCCCGGTCAAACGATGGTGTTGTAGCTCCCAGTTCAAGTGTAGCTACATATTCTTTCGTCTGATATTGGAAATCCTCAATCTGTTTGGTCGCTTTACCTGTACAGAGTATCATTACTCCTGTAGCTAAAGGATCAAGCGTACCGGCATGACCAACCTTAATTTTTTTCTTATTTAGTTTTCGTGAAATCTTCCAGCGCACCTTATTCACCACATCGAACGATGTCCAGTGCAGGGGTTTCTTCACATACAATACCTCTCCTTCAATAAAATCCATTATTGCTCCCGGTAAAACTTATTAAATAACACTCAAATTTACGCCAAACAGAATTAGCAAAATAATGGTAATCCCTACCAGAATGCGATAATACCCGAACAAACGAAATCCATGCGTGGTCAGGAAACTGATGAAAGCTTTAATAGCGATAACCGCCACTATGAAGCCAACCACATTGCCCAGTACAAGCAGAGAAATATTATGTTGAGTGAGAATTTCAGGTGTATCCTGATAGGCATCCCATAAGCTTTTTACAAATGCTCCAGCCAGAGTTGGTACTGCCAGAAAGAAAGAAAACTCAGCTGCCGCTTTACGTGTCATCTTTTGCTGCATACCACCAATGATAGTGGCTGCACTCCTGCTTAAACCGGGCAGAACGACTGCCAGTACCTGGAACAGCCCGATAATCAGCGCATTCTTGTTGGTAGCCTGCTTTTCGTCATTGATGGTCGGGTTTTTGAACCAATTATCGACAAAGAGAAGTATTATTCCGCCAAAAAACAAAGTGCAGGCAATAAAAAGGGGAGTTCCGATCAGTGCATCAATGTGTTTCTTAAAAATTACGCCAAATACTGCTGCAGGAAGAAATGCGATAATGAGTTTCATATAAAACTGAAAACCTTTGAAATCAATAAACTTTTTCCAGTAAAGTACCAAAACAGAAAGAATTGTACCAAACTGAATTGTTTCGATAAAAAGTTTAGTGAAGCTCTCCTGCTCAATACCCATCAGTGCGGAAACCAAAGCCATATGACCGGTGGATGACACCGGTAAAAATTCAGTTAATCCTTCTACGATGGCAAGGATAATCGCTTGAATTACATTCATTCTTAATCCTTGTTTTTCGGGGTGTAAAGGATAGCGGCTATCATAGAAATAAAGCCGATAAACGAAATCATCGGTCCCACTATTATCCGGCGGGTGCCGAATATATCGGGATTGAATTCAACTCCGGAAGGCTTGCCGGTCATTAGAAGAAATCCGATTACTATTACCAGAAGTGCAACTGCAATCAGGATAAAGTTTATCTTGGAAAGTCCGAATTTTTTATTTTCCATTTTATGTGTGAGTTTATTGATTCAGTAATATCTCGTTACAAAGAAATAACATATGAAATAAGTATCAGAACAGTTTTATTGTTCATCCACATTAATCTTTATATATAATACATATCGTCAGACCGCATTCTGAGGTATCTGCCCACCGCAAAGTAGGATGAAATGGCAGTAAGCAGAATGCCAAGAACGATAACAACAGCTGCAACAATCAATTCGGTATCGCGGGTGATCATTTGAGACTGCAAACCAAATTCATTCTGGAAATAGAATACCAGTCCGGTAAGTAATCCGAGTGCTATAATAGCTGCAATTATCCCGTTCAGCACGCTTCGTCTGACATAAGGCTTACGGATAAACCAGTGTGTAGCACCAACAAGCTTCATGGTGTTGATCAGAAAACGGTTGGAATAAATGCTGAGCCGAACCGTATTGTTGATCAGGGCAAATGAAATGAGCATCAGAATAGCAGCGATACCAAGCAGGATGATACTGATTTTTTTGATATTTTCATTTACCATCGAAATCATATCTTTTTGATAGGAAACCTTTTGAATTTCTTTATACTTTGAAAGTTTCTTTTCAATTTTTGCGACACTGTCGGTATTGGCGTAGTTTTCGTTCAGTTTAACCTCAAGCGATGCCAGCAGGGGATTGAAGCCCAGAAATTCTTCCGGATTTTCGCCCAAATCCTGTATATGTTCCTGAAGTGCCTGTTCTTTTGAAATCAACTCCACCGATTTCGCGTAATCCGATTTCTCCAGAAATTTCTTAATCCTTTCTGTTTGTCGCGGGGTTATTTCATCACTCAGTACGATAGAGAGGTTCAGATTTTCTTTTACATAGCGGGTCATATCACGCGCCAGAAAGAGGGTCAGTGTCAGTAAACCAACCAGAAATAGCACCAGCGACATACTGAATGTAGCTGTCAGATTAGCATTGCGAAATCGGAATGTTCTTTTTTTGTATTTTTTTGTAGACATAATATCGTTAATATATTATTCTGAAAACCTATCGGATATCATCCGGAGGTTTGTTTTTTTGTAATTAATTCTTCCCGGAATTCGGTGTTGTTGTTTTCCTTTTTCTCTGGTAAAAGAATACGAGTAAAACAATTGCTATCAACAATAAAACAGAGGAAATCATAGCCAGCACATTACCGGCTTTGTACGATTGCGGATCGAAACGGAAATCAATTTCATAGTTGCCCGCCTTCAACGGCATAGCCCGCAACAGATAATTCACCCGGGTATAAGGAACTTCTTTTCCATTGATAGTAGCTTTCCATCCTTTATCGTAATAAATTTCCGAAAACACAGCCACCTGATCTGTGGTTGAATTAAATTTATACACCAAATGATTAGGAGCATAACTTGCCAGTTCGATTGAAGCTGTAGTGTCGGAAGTTATCGCTGTTGGAAATATCGAAGCCAGCGATTTATCGACTACCAGTTCATGTCGTGTGTCAATATCTCCCACCAGTTTTATTTCTTCATCGGCATTGGCTGCAATACGTATTTTCTGCACAAACCAGGCATTCCCGTTATTATAGGGATTAACGAGAGGCGCCGATTCTTTATTGTAAATAATGTATTTTAAATTCAACATATTAAGCACTCCCAACGAGTCGAGGGTGGGTAAAATGGATTCGGCTGTTGTAGCTTTACCAAAAGCGCCAAACAGTTGTCCGATCTCCGGTTGAATTTGATTTTCAATCAATTCCTGATAACGACGGAGTTTTGCAGCATGATATCCTCCGATATTTTTATGGAAATAGGAAGGAGTAGCATCGCTGAATATATCGACTGTAGCATCCAGCACGCGGTATTGCGACTTATCCTGGAGTACTATCTGATCCGCCGGAGTAGGCTGTATAAGCTGAGCCGGACGTTTGTTTTCGAAGTTGCCGTCATTCAGATAACGTTTTGCTACCGGGAATAAATCTATCAGAATAAAAAAACCGAGAAGTACCAGTGCAACGTTTCTCTTCAAAAATCCTTTAATATATGCCAAAATAATAACCGCTCCGAGCAGGATAAAAGCCAGCGAACGCCATGCATCAGTACGTAGCATCGCTTTTCTGTCGAGCGGAAGTGTTTCTTTCAGGAAGGAATAATCACCCGAGAACTGCGCATCCTGCGGTGAAACGAAACCACCTGCCAGTGAAGGTAATAATGCAAATATCAGACAGATACCGGCAGTAATACCCATACTGAGAAAGACTGATTTTGTTAACTTCTCCTTATTTATGTTTCCATCAAAGATTTCTTTCAGTGCCAGAAATGCAAGCAACGTAATTCCGAAACCGGTTGCAACAAGCGTCATGGAAACCGTCCGGAATTTATTGTACATGGGGAAATAATCAATAAATATGTTTGTAAGCCACATGAAGTTGCGACCCCACGACAACACCAGTGTAAGAATTATCACAGGAATTAGCCACCAAAGGGTACGTTTATCAACTACAAACAGGCTCAGTACAAACAGGAAAATTATAATTGCGCCAAGATATACCGGCCCTGAAGTTCCGGGCTGCGTCCCCCAATAGAGCGGCATCTGGCTTATAATCTGTTGCGTCTGACTGTCAGGAACGTTCATGTTTTTCAGATACTTGGCTGTCTCGCTGTTCATGCTCAGTTTTCCTCCGCTAGCTCCTCCTTTGAAATTGGGGATGAGCAAGGTCATCGTTTCATCCACTCCGTAACTCCACTGAGTGATGTAATCTTTATCAAGTCCGTGACCGATATTTACAGCATTCGGTGAATTTTGCGCTGCAGTAGTCAGTCCGTTGGATTTTCCGCGCATGGTGTACTGACTGTATTCATACGTCGTAAGCAGCGAAGTTGCATTCATCCCTACAGCCAAAAGGGCTGCAGCAATCATCACAACAGCTGTTTTCAGGAATTCTTTTATTTCTTTTTCGCGAACGCTGTATATGAATTCTACTACGGCAAATACGAGGAGAACAATCAGCGTATAATATATAATCTGGATGTGATTTGCGCGGATAGCCAAACTTAAGAAGAACGCGGTAAGAATTCCACCCAGCAGCCTTTTCCGGCGGAAAGCCAGAAATACTGCACCAATAAGCGGTGCCATATAGGCAATGGTAATAGCCTTGGAGTTGTGACCGGCGGCTATGATGATAAAATTGTAGGAAGCAAAAGTAAAACCGATGGAGCCTATTATTGCCATCCAGGGCTTAAATCCGAATGCCAGCAGTAAGATATAGAAGCAGATAAGGTAAAGCAGCAGATTTGAAACCGGCCGGGGAAATTCCATCACCAGTTTTTCTACATATTGCAATACATTATTCGGCTGTTCCATCGAAATCTGATAATTCGGCATACCACCGAACAATGAATTTGTCCACAGGGTGACATCATCATGTGATTCGTTATAATCTATTGTCTCCTTTGAGTCTGCTATCCAGCTCTGGGTATCGTGTGCAATCAGTTTTTTTCCTTCCAGTACAGAGGTAAAATAGCTGAATGAAAGAACTATAAAAAGCAGTAATGCTACTAAATGCGGGGTGAGTGAATTCAGAATGGTTTTATTCATACGTCTACAGTTCTGTATTGAAAAAACAGTTTTTGGGGAAAATCACACAAAAGTACTACATTTTTTCTGTTTTGCTACCGTCACGATTGGTTAATTTTCATAAATTACATCTTCCTGTTACGGCTTGAATAAAGGTATTGAAAGATTTGTACATCAACAAAAAGAATATCAATAGAAAATTCACCGGAATTTTTCATTGTTCCATCTCATTTATTTGTAGAATTGGTTAATTTTGCGGGCTGAACAGGATGCAAGCAAAACAAATGACAAACTATAAAAATATTTCTTTCTTCAACGGATTAAATTCGCTTCGTTTTTTTGCTGCACTCCTGGTAGTTCTGCATCATTCCGAAACGATCCGCTCCAAAAACGGATTACCAAACCTGAACTGGCTCGGACTTTTCAAGGATGGCAGTATCGCCGTTACCTTCTTTTTTGTGCTAAGCGGATTTTTAATCACCTATTTGCTGCTGAAAGAAAACGGACAGAACGGAATCGTAAGTATCAAACGATTCTACCTGAAAAGAGTTCTGCGAATATGGCCATTGTACTTTCTGCTTGTTGTTTTCGGCACCCTGCTTTTACCAGCTCTTATCTATATTTTCGGACTGAATTATGTAATGCCTTATACTTTCGAACAATCCTGGCATTACTTCCTGTTTTTTCTTCCCGGGCTGGTTACTTACTATTTTGGGCATCATTTACTCGAGCCTCTCTGGTCCATCGGTATAGAGGAAGTTTTTTATCTGATCTGGGCGCCCCTCTTTAAATTTGCAAAAAAATATTTGCTGTTGATATTGATTTCGATCATTGTGATCAAATCATTTTTGATTATCACCAGCCTTAACTTCGTGGAAAATAATTTATTTTCTTATCTCGTGGATATATTTCAGTTTGAAGCAATGGCTGTAGGTGGTCTGGGAGCATATTTTATCTTTAACCGCAACCGTCCACTGTCGGGACTTAAAATATATAAAATCCCCGTTCAGATAGCGATATATAGTTTGCTGGTTATATTTCTTGTTTTCAATCGCAATATCGACAATTCCGTTTGGAATATATTCTTTAAAACGCCTGTTTTTTCGCAGCTTTTTATCTGTTTTTTGTTTTTGTACCTCATCATTGGCGTTTCGCTCATTGATCACAGTATCTTCAAACTGCGCAACCGGTTTTTTTCTTACCTGGGCGAAATCTCGTACGGTATCTATATGTATCACATGCCAATAATCTTTGGATTGATGCTGGTTCTGCAAAAACAACTCTCTAAACTGGATCTGCTGACAGGTTCACTGCTGTATTATCCTGTGACTTTAATTGTCGTAGTGGGTGTTTCTGCTATTTCAAAACGTTACTTTGAAGATTTCTTCCTGAAATTAAAGAACAAAATAATCATCCGGAAAAAAGTCACTATCCGATAAAAAAACAGACGAAATTGTAAAATTTCGTCTGTTCAATCATAAAATTATTTTGCACGATTTTTTAGGTCATCTACCGGTATGGTCATCAGTCTTCCTACGGGAACTTTGCCTCTGTAGGTTATTATCTTCACCAACCGGGCATCTTTGGGCACCAACAAGAGTTCTGTGTAGCGCGGATAGAAACGGTCAGGGGTAGAATTATCGAAACTGGTGTAAATATCCAACCCGCCAATTTCAGTTGTCAGTTCTACGTAGTATTTATCATCCTTTTTCATCACATTAACAATGGGATCGTATATGGCCGGTGAATACTTGGTTTCGGCATAATCCAGCCGCTGAAAATGATTTTCGGTTTTGCCAACGAAGTTCTCCCAGTTTTTCTTGTCTTTGGGAGACCAAAGCGATTCGGCAATGGCAAAACCACGTGGCCAGGTCATGTATTCAGCCTGACGGATATTGTAAACCTGTTCTGTCCAGAGATTGGCCTGCCCGCCCAAAATATAATTTGCATCGGCTTCGGGTGGTACAGGATCAAACTGATAGGCTTTATTCAAGCGGAGCGAACTGTAAACCGGCGGTTCGGTACATACATCCCCCTGCATATAATCAATGTATGCAAAAGTGGTGGGGCTCATTACCACATAATGCCCGGAACGGGAGGCTTCAATTCCATACTTATTTCCGCGCCAGCTCATCAGAGCAGTAGTGGGTGTAATACCACCCTCCAGAATTTCGTCCCAGCCCATCATTTTTTTGCCTTTAGCCTGAACGATTTTTTCAAGTCTTTTCTCGAAATACGACTGAACCTGAGGAATTGTTGTCAGTCCCTCTCGTTTCATCAGTTCCTGCACCTGTGGACTTTTTTGCCAGAAATTGTGAGGCGCTTCATCACCGCCAACGTGAATATACGGATACGGAAATAATTGTGCCACCTCAGTCATCACTTTATCCATAAAATCATAAACTTTTTCGTTAGCCGGACACAAGGTGTTGTCAATGAAGGCAATGGGTGGTGCTCCATGTGACCAGTCCATAAACGGTTCACCGGCACGAACATTATACTTGTCGGCACCTTCGGTACATGAAAGCTCGGGATACGAAGCAATGGCAGCGAGGCTATGTCCGGGTACATCGATTTCAGGTATGATATTAACAAAGCGATCTGCTGCATACCGAACAATTTCACGAATCTGTTCCTGAGTATAAAAACCACCGTAAGTTTTAGGTTCATTGGGCAGTGGAGCCGAAAATTCACCAAAATTACCGACTTTTTCTACCCGCCACGCACCTATTTCTGTTAGTTTCGGCAGTGATTTTATCTCAATCCGCCACCCTTCGTCGTCGGTCAGATGCCAGTGAAGCATATTGTACTTGTAGCGAACCATAGCATCAATATACTGCTTAACTTCATCGACAGTGAAGAAATGCCGTGAAACATCCAGCATCAGACCGCGCCAAGCTACACGGGGGTAATCACCAATTTCTACAGCGGGTATTTTCCATTCAACGTTATTCACCACTTCTTCACTTTCTATTTGAGCCGGAAAAAGTTGAATCAAGGTCTGTGCACCATAAAATAATCCTGACGGTTTATTAGCCCTGATAGTGATTTTTTTAGATCTGACCGATAAGATATATCCTTCTTCACCTATCATCGTGTCGTTTGCCTTATTCAAGATCAATTGAATATCCGATTTACCGGACGATCTTACCGTAACTTTACTGCCGGTGGCTTTGGATAATTTTTCTTTCAGAAAATTGACAGTTATGTCATTTTCATTACCAGCCGGACGAAGAATATTTACATTCTTAGGCAAGGTAAAATTTCCCGGCTTCTCAGCCTGGGCTACAGGCTCGGGAATAATATAGAATTTACCGGCTGATGTCTGATTGAACACAGATGATCCGAATAAAAAAAGAGTGAAGGATAAAAATAGTTTCTTCATATTATGTAGATTAAGTGTTATGATTGATCGTAAATGAGATGAAAATAAATGTACAAATTTAGAAATTATATTGTTGAAAACAAATTCTGTATTTTTTTCAGACACAAGACTGATAATCATTGTATATCAATAATACTTAATTTATTATTGTACATTTGTAGTTCTAATCCAGCATTACGTTATATCCATTGAAGAATAAATTCTCAACAACATGAAAAAAATGCATTTTATGAACGGCGACCGTTTCCCGCAAATCGGACTGGGCACCTGGTTGTCAAAAACCACTGAAGTTTACGACGCCGTAATCGAAGCAATCGGCGCAGGATACAGACATATTGATTGCGCGTACATTTATAAAAATGAAAAAGAAATAGGAGAAGCCCTTCAGCATGCATTTTCTACCGGACTGGTTAGCCGTGAGGAGATGTTTATCACCTCCAAGCTCTGGAACAATTTCCATGCGCCACAGGATGTGGAAAAAGCCATCAGGATATCTCTCGAAAATCTGAAACTCGATTATCTGGACTTGTACCTCATCCACTGGCCGCTGGCCTTCCGACAGGAACAGGCCCGGAGTACCGGCGACCTTGTTTCTCTGGAAGAAATACCGCTCACATCGACCTGGAAAAGTATGGAGGCAGTAAAAAAATCGGGATTAACAAAACATATAGGAGTTTCCAATTTCAACATTCCCAAACTAAAAGATCTGATAGCAAACTCAGAAATAAAACCCGAAGTTAACCAGATTGAACTTCATCCCTACCTGCAGCAAAACGAGCTGGTCAGGTTTTGTCAGGACAACAGCATCCTCGTTACTGCCTATTCTCCGCTCGGCAGCCATCACCTGACCGATAACGAAAATTCCATTTTGCTTCATCCCGTCATTAAAGAAATTGCCCGTAAACATCACTGCACAGAAGCGCAGGTTGCACTTGCCTGGGGCATCCAGCGCAGCACAGCTGTTATTCCCAAATCAGTGAATTACAAACGAATACATGAGAATATTGGCACAGAGAAAATTCAGCTCGATGATAAAGATATGGAAAGCATTCTGACGCTTAACCGCAACCACCGCAACGCGAAAGCCATGTTTGCGGTATTTCCGGGCGGACCTTACACGCTCGAATCGATATGGGATGAATAAGCCTGAGAAAAACACCTTTTTCTCAGTATATATTTTCGGTAAAAATTCATTGATATTCAACTCAAAGAAAACTGAATGAATGTTTTACAAGCTGTTCTTCCTTAAATGAATTCAATATTTCAACAAAGCGAGAGCAAAACGTTAATCTATTCTTTATCAGCGACCTTACACACAATAAAGTTATATCAGAAAAAAGTATTAATTTTGCCAATAAATACACTCACTGTCATTTTTCTCAAGCATGACTGAACAGGAAATAAACAACATAAGGGCTGATTTTCCGATTTTAACGGAACAGGTTTACAACAAGCCACTCATCTATTTCGACAACGCGGCGACCACGCAGAAGCCACAGGCTGTGCTTGACCGGATAAATTACGGATACAAACATCTGAACGCTAATATCCATCGCGGCGTGCACTACCTGAGCCAGAAAGCCACCGAAGCACACGAAGAAGCACGCAAGTATGTAGCCCATTTCATCAACGCGACCTCTTCCAGCGAGGTTATATTTACCCGCGGAACTACCGAAGCCATCAATCTTGTGGCATTTTCGTTTGGCGAATGTTGCTGCCGGGCAGGCGATGAAATCATCATTTCGATGATGGAACATCATTCCAATATTGTTCCCTGGCAAATGCTCTGCGAACGAAAAGGGATGAGACTCCGCGTTATTCCCATCAATGAAAAAGGCGAACTGAGACTGGATGTTTTCGGGGAATTAATAAATGAAAATACCCGGCTGGTTGCAGTAACACAGGTATCCAATGTACTCGGCACTGTCAATCCGGTAAAAGAAATAATCCAAACCGCTCATCAGCGCAATATTCCGGTGCTAATCGACGGTGCACAGGCTGTGCCGCACATTCAGGTTGATGTGCAGGAGCTGGATGCCGACTTCTATGTATTTTCGGGACATAAAATTTATACCCCCACCGGCATTGGCGTACTTTACGGCAAACGGGAATGGCTCGAACGAATACCACCTTATCAGGGAGGTGGCGAGATGATTCAAACCGTGACATTCGAAAAAACCACGTACAATGAGCTGCCTTTCAAATTCGAAGCCGGCACACCCGACTACATCGGATCTACGGCACTGGCTGAAGCGCTTAAATATGTGGAAAACATCGGAATACAGAAGATTGCCGCATACGAAAATGAACTGACCGCTTATGCAACCGCAGAGCTGATGAAGATTGAAGGAATGCGGATATTCGGAACATCGGAACATAAAAGCGCTGTCATTTCCTTTTTAGTGGGGAATATTCATCCCTACGATATTGGCATGCTGCTCGATAAGCTGGGAATAGCTGTGCGTACCGGTCATCATTGTGCTCAGCCGCTCATCGACCACCTCGGGATACCGGGAACAGTACGTGCATCGTTCTCTTTTTATAATACGAAAGAAGAAGTGGATATATTTATTGCAGCGTTAAAGCGGGTTATTGGAATGCTGGGATAACCCCTTAACCCACTGAAGGGGGAAATATATGCACACAGTAATCTGAATAGTATGGCGGATTTTATTAATATCAATTTATCTAACTAATATAAACTTATAACACGCTCAAGGATTACCCTTTATGGGGTTCGGGGGCAACTTACTTACATGACAATAAACGAAATTCAAAACGAAATTATAGAAGAATTCAACCAGTTTGACGACTGGATGGATAAATACGCCCTGCTGATTGACCTGGGCAACACACTGCAACCACTGGATGATAAATATAAAATACCTCAAAACATCATTGAAGGATGTCAGAGTCGCGTATGGTTAAACGCCGAACTGATTGACGGTAAAGTTGTTTTCCAGGGCGAAAGCGATGCCGTACTTGTCAAAGGCATTGTATCCATGCTTATTCAGGTGCTTTCGGACCATACACCCGGGGAAATACTTGACACCGACCTCTATTTCATCGAAAAGATCGGTCTCAAAGAGCACCTCTCTCCCACCCGTTCCAACGGACTGCTGGCCATGGTGAAACAAATGAAACTTTACGCACTTGCCTTCAAAGCCAAAATGGGCTGATCTGCATCTTTTCCGGAAGACTTGTAAGAAATTTTGAACGGCAAAAGAAAAAACATCCTTCAGCATATATTTCTTTTAACACAACAACAGTGACAACAAATAATTATATTTATGTTGTCACTGATGCTTTTTTCCCACCTTGCACTTTCATCATTCATCGATTTCAGCAAATCAAAATCAGTAATATTATTTGCATAGAATCTCAAAAATTTAAGTCAATCATTGACCACGTATGTAAATAATATTTAGTAAATTTGCGGGGCAATTAAATACTGAATTTTTTCTGTATTTAATTGTTTTTTCTGTTAATTATTAATTAAAATTAAATATTTTTGCCTTATGAAAGTAACTCATATCGAGCATTTAGGTATTGCTGTGAACAGCATTGAAGAGGCATTGCCATTTTACGAGAACATCCTGGGTCTGAAATGCTACGCCGTAGAAGAAGTAGCTGACCAAAAAGTAAAAACTGCTTTTTTGCAGGTAGGACAAACCAAAATCGAACTACTTGAATCAACTGACCCCGAAGGCGCTGTTGGTAAGTTCATTGAAAAAAGAGGAGAAGGCATTCATCATTTAGCTTTTGCCGTTGAAGGACTGGCTGATGCATTGAAAGAAGCTGAAGAAAAAGGAATTCGCCTGATCGATGCCAACCCGCGTAAAGGCGCTGAAGGACTGAATATTGCATTTTTGCATCCTAAATCAACTATCGGAGTTCTTACCGAACTGTGCGAAAACCCCAACAAAACTTCTGAAAGCCCTTGTTGCTAAATGGATTATCATAAAAAAAACAAAATAACAAATATTTAAATAACAAAACACATGAAAAACCAGGAAAAGGTTCAAGACCTTATTGACAAACGTGTGCAGGCCAAACTGGGCGGAGGCGAAAAAAGAATTGATTCGCAGCACAAAAAAGGCAAACTGACAGCACGCGAACGAATTGATATGCTACTCGACGATGGAAGTTTCGAAGAACTCGACATGTTTGTAACGCATCGTTGCACAAACTTCGGCCTCGAAAAAGAAAAATATATGGGTGATGGTGTAGTAACCGGTCACGGAACAATCGACGGACGTATTGTTTTTGTTTTTGCTCAGGATTTCACCGTATTCGGAGGTTCCCTTTCCGAAACCATGGCTCAAAAAATATGTAAAGTGATGGATATGGCCATGAAAATGGGTGCTCCTGTTATTGGTATTAATGACTCGGGTGGCGCACGTATTCAGGAAGGTGTTACTTCTTTGGCTGGCTATGCCGAAATCTTCCAACGCAACATTCTTGCTTCGGGAGTTGTTCCTCAAATCTCAGCGATTTATGGTCCCTGCGCAGGGGGTGCAGTTTATTCACCGGCTCTCACCGACTTTATCCTGATGACCGAAGACAACAGCTACATGTTCGTTACAGGTCCTAAAGTAGTTAAATCTGTTACCGGTGAAGATATTTCAACCGAAGATTTAGGTGGAGCTGATGTACACGCACGCAAATCGGGTGTTACGCACTTCAAACTTGTGGACGAACAGGAAGGAGCCATGCTGATCCGCAAACTGATCTCATACATGCCACAAAACAACCTGGAAGAACCACCAGTATATCCTACCAATGACCCGATTGACCGTCTGGAAGATTCACTCAACAGCATTATCCCCGACAATCCGAATCATCCTTACGACATGAAGGATGTCATTCACAGTATCGTTGACAATGGCGAATTCCTCGAAGTTCACCGTCATTATGCCCGTAACATCATCATAGGTTTTGCCCGTTTCAACGGTGCATCAACAGGCATTGTAGCCAACCAGCCTAACTTCCTCGCAGGTGTGCTTGATGTGGATGCTTCACGCAAGGCTGCCCGTTTCGTTCGTTTCTGCGATGCTTTCAACATTCCGATTCTTACTCTTGTCGACGTTCCCGGCTTCCTTCCTGGCTCTGGTCAGGAATATGCAGGTATCATCACCAACGGAGCTAAACTGTTGTTTGCTTATGGCGAAGCTACCATTCCGAAAGTTACAGTTACTATCCGTAAATCGTACGGCGGTGCTCACGATGTGATGAGTTGCAAGCAACTCCGCGGTGACTTTAACTATGCATGGCCAACAGCCGAAATTGCAGTTATGGGTGCAGCAGGTGCTATCGAAGTACTCGAAGGACGTACCATTGCCGGTATTACCGATCCAGCCGAAAAAGCAAAATATGTTACTGAAAAGGAACTCGAATACAAAGAGAAATTTGCTAATCCTTATGAAGCAGCTGCATACGGCTACATTGACGATATCATCGAACCACGCAACACTCGTTTCCGCGTAATTCGTGCTTTTGAAGCTTTGCAGACCAAGAAAGTGCTGAATCCGCCGCGTAAACATTCAAATATGCCTTTGTAGTCTGATATATTCATTAATAACTCAAATAATAAATAATATGTTAGTTGCAATAATAGCGGTTTTAGCCGTAGCTCTGGTTGTAGTTATTTTTCTTTTAATCAAGAAGAATAAAGGCCAAAAGGAAGCAGTGGCAGAAAAACAGGCATTTAAAGCTCAACCTGCGGCTGATAACGTAGTTAAAGCTGAGAGTGTACCGGGCAATGATGAAGAAGTTGCTGCTTTTCTGGCTTTGCATCTTTATCTCACTCAAAACGTTCACGACCTGGAAAGCAATGTGATCACCATCGAAAGAATTCAGAAACGTTATTCTCCCTGGAGTTCCAAGATTTACAGCATCAACAACTTCCAACGGTAATTTATTAATGTGAAATTAAAAATAAAAATAACTCGCCATGAGAAAATATAAATTTACAATAAACGAAAAAGATTATAATGTTGTCGTAAAAGGCATTGATGATGAAATTGCCGAACTGGAGGTTAATGGTAATCCTTATGAAGTAAAGATTCATCAGTTGGAACAAAAAGTTCCGAAAACCCCGATATTGGTTCGTAAAGAAGTACAAAACAAACCGGGTGAAAACAAAGTTGCTGAAAAACTGGCTCCAATGCCCATCACAGCTAAACCCAGTTCGAAAACTATCAATGCTCCGCTTCCGGGTAGTGTTGTAAAAATCAACGTAGAAGCAGGCAGTTCCTTCAACGAAGGTGATGTGCTCATGATTATGGAATCTATGAAAATGGAGAACAACATCCTGGCCGAAAAAAGCGGTACTGTCGTGAAAGTATGCGTTACACCGGGTGCTTCGGTTATGCAGGATGAAGCCTTGTTCGAAATAAACTGATTTTATCAATAGTTAAATCAACAATCCGACTGAAAGCACTGATGTGGCTCAGTCGGATTGTTCTATTTTAAAACATATCGGTTTATTGGTGTTTATAAAATTATCCTTAAGTTCCCGTGATGTAAAAACAGATCAAACGTCTTCGGATAAAAGAATTCGATATTTTTTGTACATTTGTATTCATAGAATGACAAATTATGACTACAAATTCCGAGATTTACAATTATGCCCGTGAGTTTGCGGAACTCACCAACTGCAATATTTTTCTGACCGGAAAAGCCGGAACCGGTAAAACCACATTCCTGCGTGAGCTTCGTAAAAATACCGGTAAACAGATTGCCGTAGTCGCTCCAACAGGTGTGGCTGCCATCAATGCCGGCGGTACAACCATCCATTCATTTTTCCAGCTGCCATTCACTCCTTTCATCCCTACTCCTGAAGGAAGAAAAGACCTGATCAGTAAACTGAAAATGCAAAGCCAACGGCGAAAAGTGATCCGCGAGCTGGAATTGATGGTAATTGATGAAATAAGTATGGTACGGGCTGATTTGCTTGATGCTGTCGATACCTTGCTGCGACATATCCGCTATCGGAATAACGAACCTTTTGGTGGAGTACAGATGATCTTTATCGGTGATATGTACCAACTTTCACCGGTCGCGCAGTCCGAAGAATGGAAACTCCTTTCGCCTTATTATGAAAGCATCTATTTTTTTCATAGTCGGGTCATTGGCGAGAAACCTCCGGTATATATTGAGTTTGAAAAAATTTTTCGCCAAAACGATATGTCATTCATCACATTACTCAGCGAGGTGAGAAACAACAGCCTGTCTGCCACCGGGATGTCCATGCTGCAAAGCAGATTTAACCCACTTTTTGTTCCGCCAAAAGATGACACATATATCATCCTGACAACTCATAATTACAAAGCCGACAGGATTAATTCTGAAGAACTGGCAGCCCTGAAAAATAAATTCAGATATTTCGAAGCTGAAATTAAAGGGGATTTCCCGGAAAAACTCTACCCTATAGAGAAAAAGTTGCAACTGAAAGTAGGCGCTAAGGTTATGTTTGTTAAGAACGACACTGAAACTCCAAGAAGGTTCTTCAATGGGAAAATTGGTGAAATAACGGCTTTCGAAGACGAAACAATCATTGTGAAATGTCCCGATGATGATCAGGAAATTGTAGTGAGCCCCACGGTATGGCACAACGTACGTTACAAAGCCAACGAGACCACCCTGCAAATTGATGAGGAAGTGCTTGGAACTTTCACGCAATTTCCGTTACGCCTCGCCTGGGCCATCACAATACACAAAAGCCAGGGTCTGACTTTCGACAAAGCAGTAATCGATGCCGGTGCGGCGTTTGCACCCGGCCAGGTATATGTGGCGTTAAGCCGCTGCCGTTCGCTGGAAGGAATGGTTTTGCTTAGCCCCATCAATCAGTACTCTCTTCAGAATGACGATAAAATTGTTCGTTTTTCTGGACAGACAAGCTCCATCACTCAACTTAGTTCACAACTGGATATTTCAAAAAGAAAATATCAGGAAACGCTTCTACTCGGAATTTTTGATTTCAAACCGGTTGTTGCCAGTACCAATCGCTGGTATAACCGGATTAAGGATGTGGAAAGCTCATTCGACAGTGACACGCTGCCATTTATCCAAAACATCATTAAACAGACGGAAGCGCTTCAGGATGTTGCTTCCCGCTTTCAATCACAATTATCACAAATCAACTCGAACAAAGATTTTAATGAAGATTTACTGCAAAGTCGTCTTCAGGCTGCCAATGGTTATTTTTCAGAACATCTGAGTGTCCTGACAGATACGCTACGGCAATCTACCGCTGCGACTGACAACCGCCAAAACGCCAAAGACTATGATGAGTTTCTGGAGGATATATTTATTTTTGCCGAGCAAAAAAAACATCTTATCAAAGAAATTCAAAACGGATTTAGTCCCGAAAAATACTTTGAATTACGTCAAAATTTTACACTTCCCTTATTCAGTTACAGTTCTTATTCAAAAACCAACACCAATCAGAAAATCAGTTCAAAGCATCCTCAACTGCTTTATCAGTTGTTTCATATTCGCAACGAAATAAGCGACCGTTCCGGATTGCCTATTTACCTGGTTGGTACGGTCAAATCGCTAACCGAAATGGCAGATTATCTGCCTCAAACCGAAAAGGATCTTTCGAAGATTTCAGGTTTCGGTAAACTAAAAGCAGATAAATTCGGCCAAGATTTTCTGAAATGCATCCGCACATATTGTATCGAAAATAATTTGTCGTCGGAAATGTCGTTGCTGGAAGCAAAGGGAACTAAAAAACCAGCTCAGAAGAAGGAGAAAAAGCCCAAAATTGATACTGTCCGTGTTTCACTCGAACTTTATCTGGAAGGCAATACTATTTCTGAAATAGCTAAACAACGAAGCCTCACGGAAGGAACCATTACCAAACACCTTTCAGAACTGGTAGAGAAAGGCGTTTTGAAAGTAGAGCGGTTTATCGGTCCGGAGAAGTTGCAGAAAGCAGTCAGTTTACTCGAGAAAAACAATCTGAACGGTCCAGTGTATGAATTACTCAGCAGCGTTTTGTCACAACAGGAAGTAACATTTATGCTCGGCTGGATACGGGGTGGAAAAAAGGAGGGAAAAGCATAGCTGATTGCTGGTATCCGCATTTTACAAACTCATAAATGAACAATATATAAAAATCATATTAGTAAACAATACGACTATTCTTTTCATTTACGATATTTCACAAGATTAGTATTCACTATATAAGGCCCTATATTCATCCGTAAAATATGCATCAATCATTATGAAAAAAACAGCATTTCTAATTAGTTTAGTGGTTCTTGTATTTTCGGCAGCACTCCATGGACAAAAGAACCCTTCAGAGCGTAAGTATAAACTGATAGCCTACTTCTCTGCCGATAGTGCATCGCTGATGATGTATGACTACAGCCGTATTACTCATGTCATTTACAGTTTCGGTCACGTAAACAGCGGTGGATATTTTGGCGTTTCCAGACAGAAAGATCTCACCGTATTGAAGGAACTAATAAAGCTGAAACAAAAATACCCGCATCTTAAAACAATGATAGCTTTGGGTGGCTGGGGTGGCTGCGAGTTATGTTCCAACGTATTTAATGACCCGCTGAAAACAAAACGGTTCGTAAGTTCAGTCAGAGACTTTCTGAAAACCTATAATCTGGACGGATTTGACTTTGACTGGGAATATCCGGTGGTGAAGGGATTTCCCGGACATCAGTATCTGATGGAAGATAAAAACAATTTTACCAAAGTAGTGGCATTACTACGGAAAACACTTCCGAAGGGAAAAATTATCAGTTTTGCTTCAGGTGGTTTTATGGAGTATATGGAGAAAGCCATCGACTGGAAAGCCATTAATCCATATATCGATTTTGTAAACCTAATGTCTTACGACCTGGTAGGCGGATACGCTACCATCACCGGACACATGACACCCTTATACAGTTCACAGGAGAATGAGGAATCGGCAGACAAAGCTATCAGCTATCTCGAAAAGACAGGATTTCCTCTGAATAAAGTCATAATCGGGGCAACTTTCTACACCCGTTCATGGGAAAATGTCCCGAATATAAACAATGGTCTCTATCAACCGGGGAAATTTCTGGGTTCACACGATTATAAAATGAATGTGAATACATTTACAGAATCCAATGGCTATAAGTATTACTGGGACAAAAAAGCACAGGCTGCACATTGGTACAACGACGAGAAAATGAAATTTGTCACAGGTGACGACAAACAATCCCTGAAAGCAAAAAGCGATTATGTAAAGAAAAAAAGTCTGGGCGGATTAATGTTTTGGGAATTGCCATTAGATATGCCTGAAAACGGACTTTTAGATGTTATTGATATAAACCGGTAGGACATTCTCAAACAGGACGAAAGCGATAATCCGCAATCGGTTTTTTTTACTTCTTGATTCGGCTGGAGTTCTGATTGATATAATCTTTCCAACTCTTATATTCACTATCTGTGGTTGGTTTTCCTGACTGCAGAAAATGACAGTACGCGGCAGCCAGGCCGTCGGTTGCATCCAGCTGAGGCAACATATTTTCCTGTGGAATGCGAAGATATCGCCGCAACATATCAGCCACCTGTTCCTTGGCAGCACGGCCGTTTCCTGTTATCGACATTTTAATTTTCAGCGGTGCATATTCATTCACCGGTAAATCGCGGTATAAAGCAGCAGCAATGGCTGCTCCCTGCGCCCGCCCGAGTTTCAGCATCGATTGCACATTTTTTCCAAAGAAAGGCGCTTCGATGGCAAGACATACCGGATTATATTCATCGATAAGCGATAGTGTCCGGGCAAAAATACGCTGTAATTTCTGATAATGATCCGAATATTTCTTCAGCTCCAGCACACCCATCGTTATCATTTCGGCTTTATTATCTTTAACCCGGATAATTCCGTATCCCATTACCGTTGTACCCGGGTCTATGCCAAGTATTATCTGATCTTTCGCCATTTTCAATCCATCAGTTCTAAAATAGTTGAAAACGAAAGCACCTCTGCCCCAAACCGTAATGACAGATTATTCTGTAATCTTATTTCGTTATTATTATCTATCCAACTTTGCAGATTCTCAAGATCATTTACAATAAACTGCACCGAGAACGACATACCTTCCTGATCACTTTCGGTGGTCAGTACTTTCGCTATCTGAGGTTTTGAGAAATGTCTGGTATTGAGCATATTCGGGATGTGCTCCTCTTTGAGCCATTTGAACCAGGGATTGAAGCACCGGTCGGTTACAAGGAAAGTGGTGTTGTATATAAACATTACAATGAGATTATAATTTCACACAAAAATACGAATTTATTTCCAAAAATGTTTATCTTTGCATCGCATTAGCAAAAGGGGGTTTAGCTCATCTGGCTAGAGCGCGACACTGGCAGTGTCGAGGTGACCGGTTCGAGTCCGGTAATCTCCACTTTCACTAAAAAATCACCCCAAAAGTTTCATTGAACTTTTGGGGTGATTTTTTTATTCTACAACTTCGAGGTTGCCATCCAGGAAGAAAGTGATATCATATTCACCCTTTGCTTCGGATTTTACGCGCTCAACAATTTTATATTTTCTCTCCTCACAAAATTTTTCCCTGAGTTTCATTTCCGAGATAAAATCCTGGGCTTTATTTTGATTATCAGCCAGTTTAAACTGATCGAATGTCTCGCTCAGTTTTCTTTTATAGTAAAACATCGAATCTCTGGCAGCAAGATAAGCGCTGTCTTCCTTCAATTCTATTGTTTGTAGCTTTCCGGCAGAAACTGGCTTAAGGTCTGTCTGCTCTTTGCTATTCATTTCCTTAATATACTTTTTAACATTGTATTCAGCTTTTTGCTGAGGAGTACCTATACATCCGGTTAAAAGGGCTAAAGTGAGAATAAAAATGATTGGTTTTTTCATGGCGATATAAATAATTATTGATTTAATTACAAACATACGTTATTTTTTAAACATTATAAATGTTTTTCGTGAAGATTGATATTCGTTTGCTCAATTTTTCCAAGTAAAGCATTACAGGATGAACAATTACGCGGTAATATATTGAAAAAAAAACTGTTCGACAGATGTCGGACAGTTTTTCTCATATTAATTCTGAAAGTATTAGTCAACTTTTTCTTCAGTATCAGCGTCCTCTTCTTTGGCTGCTTTTGGAGTTTTCGGGGCTTTCGGGGCTTTTTCTTCTTTAACTTCCTTTTCTGCTTTGGCCTTTTTAGCTTCTTTTGCTACCAGCTTTTCAGCAGCTTCAGATACCATCTGGTCTTTAAGATCGGCTAATGACTGAATGTCGCCCAAAGTGGTTTTTTCGATTACCGGAATTGCAGCTACAGGAGCTTCTTCCTTCTTGGCACCACGTTTGGTAGCTTTCTTTGGCTCTTCACCTTCAACTACGGCTTTTTCGGCACGTTTAGTTTCTTCGTGAATACGGCTGTGTGAAAGGATGATCCGTTTAGCGTCTTTGTTGAACTCAATTACTTTGAACTGAAGTTTTTCATCAACCAATGCTTGTGATCCATCTTCCTTCACCAGATGTTTCGGAGTTACGAAACCTTCAACACCATAAGGTAATGAAACAACAGCGCCTTTGTCCATCATTTCGATGATAATTCCTTCGTGAACGCTGTCAACTGCAAACAAGCTTTCGAGTGCATCCCATGGATTTTCTTCGAGCTGTTTGTGTCCGAGGCTTAAACGACGGTTATCTTTGTCGATTTCAAGTACCTGAACTTCGATATCAGCACCAATCTGTGTAAATTCTGACGGGTGTTTGATTTTTTTGGTCCAGCTGAGATCTGAAATGTGGATCAGACCGTCAACACCTTCTTCTATTTCGACAAACACACCAAAATTGGTAAAGTTGCGAACTTTAGCAGTATGTTTGCTTCCAAGCGGATAGCGTGTTTCGATATTTTCCCATGGATCTGATTTCAATTGCTTGATACCCAACGACATTTTGCGTTCGTCGCGGTCGAGTGTGAGGATTACCGATTCGATTTCGTCGCCTACTTTGAGGAAATCCTGTGCAGAACGGAGGTGTTGTGACCAGCTCATTTCTGAAACGTGGATCAAACCTTCAACACCCGGAGCAATTTCTACAAATGCACCATAGTCAGCCATCACCACAACTTTACCTTTAACTTTATCGCCTACTTTCAGGTTTGGATCAAGAGCATCCCATGGATGCGCTGAAAGCTGTTTCAGACCCAATGCAATACGTTTCTTTTCATCATCGAAATCAAGAATTACTACATTCAGTTTCTGATCGAGTGTAACTACTTCTTCCGGATGTGAAACGCGACCCCATGAAAGGTCAGTGATATGAATTAAACCGTCTACGCCGCCCAGGTCGATGAATACACCGTAAGAAGTGATGTTCTTAACAGTTCCTTCGAGTACCTGACCTTTTTGCAGTTTACCGATAATTTCTTTTTTCTGTTGTTCGATTTCTTCTTCGATAAGAGCTTTATGCGAAACAACAACATTTTTGAATTCCTGGTTGATTTTGATAACCTTGAATTCCATTGTTTTGTTAACAAAGATATCGTAGTCGCGAATGGGTTTCACGTCAATCTGAGAACCAGGCAGGAATGCTTCAATTCCAAATACATCTACAATCATACCGCCTTTGGTACGGCATTTAACAAAACCTTTTACTACTTCCTGACTTTCGAGAGCAGCATTAACACGATCCCAACTGCGGGTAGCGCGTGCCTGTTTGTGAGAAAGGATAAGCTGACCTTTTTTGTCTTCCTGGCTTTCGATGTACACTTCAACTTTATCACCAACTTTCAAATCAGGGTTATAGCGGAATTCGCTCATCGAAACCACGCCGTCTGATTTAAATCCAACATTTACTACCACTTCACGTTTGTTGATAGAGGTTACAGTACCTTCCACAACTTCTTTGTCTTTGATAGCATTCAGTGTGTCATCGTAAATTTTTTCTAATTCGTCTTTTGATTTTCCTGTAATAACTTCTCCTTTTTCATAGGAATCCCAATCGAAATCGGCAACCGGTCCGGTAGGTTTTACATACTTGGGAGTTTCTTTTTTTGCTGCAGGAGCTTCTTCAATTACTTCTTCTGTAACCGGAACAGCTTCTTCAATTACTTCTTCTGCAACCGGTGCAGCTTCCTCAACTACCGGAGCAGTTTCTTCTACGGCAGGTTGTTGTGTTTCTTCAACAGCCTCAGGAGTTTGGTTAACTTCTTCAGCTAATTTTTCATTTTCTTCCATTTCTGAAATTTTTTTTACTAATAAATAGTAGGTTAGACATTATGTTGTTTAAAAATAGTGTGCAAAGGTACAATAAATTTATTAATCTGCAAATAATTAATCAGTTAATCCAATACACGAAAGGAATTTACATCTTGGATTTTTTGTCAGTTTAGTTCTTTTATCGCCAAGGATCTGTATTTTTCTCATCAGACGTATCAGTTCACCTGCTAAACTAAAAAAAATCCGCAAACAATGGTTCTACGGATTCTTTTCTACCTTTTCTAATATTGAGTTCATCAGACTGACTGATTGTTTTGTTTTTCTTTTCTCACGCGGCTGTGCTTAATTCCATAGGTAAAATAGATAATAAAACCGATTGCCATCCAGCCTAAAAGCCGTATCCAGGTGTCGAGTGGAAGTGATGCCATCTGAACCAAACAAACCAGCGCTCCTAAAATCGGAACCAGGGGTACAAACGGAGTACGGAAGGCTCGGTGAGCATCCGGCTCGGTTTTTCGGAGGATTATCAGTCCGACACTGACAATGACAAAGGCAAGCAGTGTCCCGATTGAAACCAGTTCGCCCAGAAGTCCGATGGGAAATAAACCTGCGAAAAGCGCTGCAAAACAGCCGGTCACGATGCTTGTAATATAAGGAGTTTTGAATTTTGGATGAGTTTTTGCAAAACTTTTCCAGAGCAGTCCATCACTTGCCATGGTGTAAAAAATGCGGGACTGCGCCAGAAGAAGCACCATCACCACAGAACTGAGTCCGGCAATAGCACCTATTTTAATTATCGGGCTGAGCCACCTGAGGCTTTTCCCGGCTGCATCAATGGCAACCGCAATGGGTGCAGAGACATTCAGATCCTTATAATTTACAATTCCGGTCATCACCAGACTCACAGCTACATATAAAATTGTACAGACAACCAGCGAACCTAAAATGCCGATTGGAATATCGCGCTTAGGATTAATAGCTTCCTGCGCCGTAGTTGAAACTGCATCGAAACCGATATACGCGAAAAATACCACTGCTGCACCGGTTAAAATACCCGTCCATCCAAATTGCGAGAAACTTCCTGTATTGGCAGGTATAAAAGGTGTCCAGTTGTCCACGTTGATGTGTGCTATCCCAAATCCGATAAAAAGCAGAATAACAGTCACTTTGATTAATACGATGATGTTATTGAAACTGGCCGATTCTTTGATACCGACTACGAGCAATGTGGTCATCAATGCTACAATGAAAACTGCCGGAAAGTTGATTAATGCACCGGTTGCATGCCAGCCTGAAGCATCGACAATAAATGGACTTTGACAGATAGATGCTGGCAGTTGAAGCCCTATATCGCTCAGAAAACTGGTTACATACCCCGACCATCCTACCGCCACCGTGGCAGATCCGAACAGGTACTCTAGAATTAAATCCCATCCGATAATCCAGGCGATGAACTCACCCATGGTGGCATAACCATAGGTGTAAGCGCTACCCGAAACGGGTATCATCGATGCAAATTCTGCATAACAGAGACCCGCCAGAAGACATCCAAATGCCGATACAATAAAAGAAATTGCTATTGCAGGTCCTGCATGCAAAGCAGCAGCAGTTCCGGTAAGGACAAAAATTCCGGCACCGATAATACATCCGATGCCCAGCAGGATGATATTGGTAAGATTGAGGTGTTTACGCAGACTGCTTTCTTCAGCCTGAGTTTCGATTTGAGCCAGGGATTTTCGGATAAACAGGGATTTAATCATACATTCTTACTATTAAATAAAACATTTTGTTGCATTTTCGGAAACATTTTTTGCTTTTTATCCGCTAAAGGGTACAAATATATGATTTTTATCAGAATTAGCTGACATTACACAAAAAAAAGAATGAAAACCAGATGCGATTTCCATTCTTTTTTTGTTGCTTATGAATTATTTTTCAATCAGTCCTTTTCTATATAAGCGAGTGCTTCGCCTTTTCGAACCAGATCACCCTGATTTTTGACTACTCCGACAATACGGCCATTGCAGAAACTTCCGATTGGTTCCACACCATAATTCGTCTGTATAGCACAAATCATGTCAAATTGTTTGAAATGTTTTCCATGAGGAGGTTCAATCGATACTTCATTAAAATCGAGTTCCCAGAGAAGGCGACCCGAAACGGTCGAAACCACAGGTTCTGCATTCGGATATTTGAGAGCGCGGATATCCGGTATTTGAACTTCACTTTGAGCATATTTTTCCTTGATAGCAGCTTCGAGTTCTTTATCAAAACGTTCTTTTGCCATTCCGGATTTGAAATCACGGTACTGTTTTTCGTGCATCGCAAATTCGAAGAGTTCTTCGTCGTCCTGACCTCTGTCCCATCCAAGTTTTTCCATTTCTTTGATGAATTTCGGAAGTTCGTCGGGATAATTGTCCTGCGGATTGCCTTCGAAGAATTCGTAGTTGTTCTTTTTAGCCAGTTCGATAATTTCCGGATCGAGTTTTCCGGGCAATTTTCCGGCTTTACCCAAGATCATATCCCAGGAGTTTTTATCAATCATACCCCAGCGTGGCTGACCCTTGATCATAGCCATCACATTCATGAGCGCGATATTCTTCACATACTGGCTATAAGGAGTTACCAGGGGTGGATTTCCGAGTTTAGGCCAGATATATCCCACTTCATCGAAAAGCATAACCAGCATCTCGTCTGTCGAAAGTTCGGGCTTGTTATTATTTTTCAGATAGGTATTGATACCTGCATGTACGCCTTTGAGGTCGGCCATGAGCGAGCCCATCATACCGCCCGGCAGACCGCAACCGATGAGCAGGGAAGTCATGTATTTGTTTCTTTCGTCGATGAAATATCCCAGGAAATCGTCCACAAAACTTTGGGTCAGGCGGCGTGCTTCCATATAAGCTTTCATATTGATCTCGGGTACTTTAAATCCAGCATCTTTAAGCATAGCCTGAATGGTGATTACATCGGGATGAACCATACCCCACGAAAGTGGTTCCATAGCAACATCGAGGTAATCAACTCCTGCTTTTGCCACTTCAAGCATTGAAGCAACCGAGAAACCAGGTCCTGAATGTCCGTGATATTGAATTGGAATTTCGGGATGGGAAGTTTTAATGGCTTTTACAATTTTTCCAAGCATATCGGGGCGACCGATACCGGCCATATCCTTGAGACAGATTTCGTCAGCACCTTCGGCAATCAGCTGTTCTGCCATATTAACATAATACTCAACATTATGGACTTCGGAGTATGTGATACACATCGCTGCCTGAGCAATCATACCGGCAGCTTTGGCATATTTGATTGAAAGAGCAATATTCCGCACATCATTCAGGCCGCAGAAAATACGGGTAATATCAACACCCTGTGCTTTTTTCACTTTGTACATGAGCTGACGTACATCGGCAGGTACAGGATTCATACGAATACCATTCAGACCGCGGTCGAGCATATGTGTCTGAATCCCGACTTCATTAAAAGGTTTTGTGAACGTACGAACGGATGGATTTGGATTTTCTCCGTATAGCAGATTAACCTGTTCGGAGGCACCTCCATTAGTTTCTACACGGGCAAAGCAACCCATATCGATGATTACCGGTGCGATTTTTTGCAATTGGTCAATTCTGGGAACATATTTTCCACTCGACTGCCACATATCCCGATAGACCAAGCTAAATTTTATTTCTTTCATAGATAAGCAATAAGTTTGATGAATATAGAAGATTTTTTGATTATAACCTCATTCTGATAACATAGAATGCTATATCATTCAGTTTCTAATTTTGTTCAAATTTCTGAAGTTTTTTCCGAATAAAAAAATAATAATAGAGAAATTTTTCTTTAATCAGATTCGTCTTTTACATCCTGTATTTACATTCTGAAACATTAATTTTATATAAATATTTATTTTACAAAAAAAATACTCTAAGAATAACACATATCATGTAAAACTAGTCGAAAATGAATAAAAAAATATTTTCATATTTCCAGAAAACACGAACAAAATTTCTGACAATTGTACTTTTTTTTATTGAACTTTCTTATATTTGTATTTGTTTCCTTAAAATATATTTATTAGCGAAACCTTTAATTATAGATAAAAATGGATTTCAAAACAGAGGACTTTTTAGTTAAACCGGGAAGCAGACTAAAACTTAAAGAACAGGGCACAAGCTTTTCTGCAGGTCTTAACAAGAAAAAGGGAAGAAAGAAACTAGTTAAGAATATTGAAGAACTGGCCGATTTTCAGGAAAAATTCTGGGCAGACAACCGTTACTCGCTGCTGATAATACTTCAGGCCCCCGATGCTGCCGGAAAAGATGGTGTCATACGTCATGTAATGTCCGGGTTAAACCCGCAAAGTTGCCGGGTGCATTGTTACAAAGTTCCGTCGAAAGAAGAGCTGGATCACGATTATTTGTGGCGTCATTACAAAGATCTGCCCGAACGCGGGATGATTGAAATCTTCAATCGTTCGCACTACGAAAATGTGTTGGCCACAAAGGTTAATCCTGAGTTTCTGATGGCAGAAAACATACCGGGACTTGATAAACCGGAAAAAGCTGACAAAAAATTCTGGAATGAACGCTACGAACAAATCAACAACTTTGAAAAACATATATATCAAAACGGGACTCATATCCTGAAGTTTTTTCTGAACCTGTCGAAAGAGGAACAAAAAGACAGGCTTCTGGCACGTCTGGAAGAAAAGAAAAAAAACTGGAAATTCAGTTCGGCTGATCTGTCAGCACGTGCCCAGTGGGACGAATATCAAAAAGCTTATGAAGAAATGCTGGAAAAAACTTCTACCGATTATGCTCCGTGGTACGTTATTCCGGCTGATAAAAAATTCTTTGCGCGGGTCGCAATCGGCGAAATTATTGTTGAAAAACTTAAAAGTCTTGAACTCAGATATCCTGCAGGTGAATCGGCTGAAGAACTCGAGAAAGCCCGGATATTATTACTAAACGAAAAAGACTGAAGCTACATTAGTAACCGTTCTATACAAAAAAAGTCTCCGAATTCTCTTCCGGAGACTTTTTTTGTATTCCTTATTTTACTTGTTCATCACACCTATTATCCCATTTTCTGTAACGGTTTCGGCACTGACATTCATGCTGCGGCACGTACTGTTGTTGTAAAAACTAACCGTTGCCTGACCCTGATTGTCGGTTTTCACATCGGGATTCCAGTAAATCGTTCGCCGATAGTCTTTCGGATCAGGAACAATACCCTGTTCATAATACGGGCTGTAGAATTCTTTGGGATATGAATACCCCATGAATGTTGTATTGCGTATTCCGGCTGGTTCTTCCTGGTATTTTTTCTTGATATGCATCACAGCAACACAGACTGAAGTAGGGTCGTATTTGGGATCTCCGTTAAAGAGTTTAATTATACTGCCATAATCCTCTATGATATTGATAGACTCTATTTCGTCAAATCGCGGCATCTGTACAAATGCCTGATTGTCACTCGTGGAGTTGGTGGAAGTATTGCTTTCAGTCGTTGAAGTTGTGTTTTCGGTTGCAACCATATCGGCTGTCGATTTGTTCATCAATTCGGCAATATCTGCAGCTACCAAATCGGGAGAATCGTCTCTGACAAAATAAACCCCTTTGCCTTTATAGGTGAATTTAGAACCGTTACTGTCGGTTTTGTATGAAAAATACTGATTCAGCTTTTCCAGAAATCCTTCGACACTCGCCGGTTCCCAGTCACCGGTATCCTTTATTTTATCCATTTCACCGGATACATTATATTTCACGCTGACTTTGACCGGTTTTCGTTTTTCAGTAACCACCAATTCTTCCAGCACGTGAATTTTTTCAGACATGGAAAGTTTTCTCAGTACGCTATCCTCCAGAAGTTCATTCGGAATGGTACTGAATGTTTCATTATCACCATTCTGATTTATTTTGAAATAATCTGTAAAATTCAGTTCATTGAAACTGTAGGGTTTCAGACCCGGACTGAAATTACGATCGAGCATGATATTGGTCTCTTTCTGCCTATCATTAATTTTCGAGCGCAATATCAATTTACCCTCGCCGTTAAAATCCTTCATTTCAAATCCAAAACGGCCGGAGGTTATTTTACCTTCGGCAGCCAGTTCTTTTTCGAGCGGATGTTGCGGATTGAATGGTGTTACACCGGTCATTGTTTTCCAGTCATACTTGCGCCATCCCTGCGTGAGCAGTAAGAGTTCAAGGGCTTGTTTGCGACTTGCGGTGTTCGATTCGAAATAATACCCGGGATTTTCAATGTATCCCCGTAACTCGGAAGACAAGAGCAGGTTGCATTGTCTCTTACCGCCAGTGAAAATGTCAGCGGAAGCGGACGATCCAATTTATCGGTCACCCTGAAATTCATCTCCACCTTATCGTATGGCTGAAAGCTGGCTTTATTGGCCGTCATATCAATTTTCAGGTTACTCCGGTGATTGACAAAAACAAGTCTTTCACTCAGCACTTCACCTTTTGTATCGAAAAGTGTAACCTGTGACACCCCGGATGGAATCATTTTTTTCGGAACATTCAGACTGACTGCATTTCCCTGGCCAAAATCAATATTCTGGATCAGATAAAGTCTGCCTCGGCATGTAACGGACAACCCGAGTTGCCCGGAAGCGAAATGTGGAGTTTTCTGTATGGTTATTTTCAGTGTTACAGAATCTGATGAGTTGATATTCATGACACATCCTTCTTTAAGGGGCTGAGGCAAATAAAAAGAGTATTCGTCGTTGTTAAAAATAACTTTGGCTTTGGTTACATTACTGTCTGGCTGGATGATAAATGCGCCCATGCCGAGGTATTCGGTATTTAACTCACCTACTTTCCGGTTTTTACTGTTGTAAATGTCACCCATTATTACCGCGTTTTGCCCGTTTTGATCTGTTGCTTTGAAGGCCACTTTTGAGTTCAACCCGCTAACCAGACTGCCTCCTTCGGGATAAAACGTAAGCATCAGCTTATTTTTATTCTTCACTTCCGGACGTTTGACCAGAATTCTCTGATTTCGGGGTCGCTCTGTTATTTTTGTAACGTATTGTCCTTCGGTTTCGGGTTTATCGAAAATTGGAAATATTCTCGAAAAATAGTTGTCTTCGAAAAAATTAAGCATATAACGGGTATAGGCTCTGACTTCGAAATAACCGGAATAATTGGTGGCTGCCAGGTTGAAACTTCCGTTGCATTGTCCTTTTTCTATTTTCAGTTTTTTGGTTTCAATCACATATCCTTCGGGGTTGATCAATTCCACATACAGCACACGGCTCAGGATGCTCAGCGACTGGCGGTCGGAACGGACAACATACGCTTTGAACCACATTGTTTCGCCCAGGTAGTAGGAAGTATTGTCGAAATGCAGGTATACTTTTTCCTGTGGATAATCATCTGAAAACCGGATGTATTTCTGCATGAATGAACTTATTTTTTTTACTTCCGTAGAATCCTGCGCCTGAAGTTTTGATCCAAAAAACAGCGACAACACAAGGAGAAACAGTACACATCTGACTTTCATTGAATTTGGTATTGAGCATTTAAGTTCCAAAAATACAGAATAATTATGGTAGTCTGCATCGGTTGAACCAGATTCCTTTTAAAAAAAACATCCCCGATTCCATGTGGAATCGAAGATGCCTTCATTCTTATGAGCATTATTTAGAGTATTTGCTTCTATTCAAACATATTTCTGAAATGTGAGAAAAAACCTTTTGATGCATTTGCATTTGGCTTAAAGTTATTGGACCTGGCCAGATTTTCCATGGTCTGTTTTTCTTCCTTGTTGAGATTTTCGGGAATATAAACCCCGATATTCACCAGCAAATCACCCGTTCCGTAACGATTCACACTGGGCAATCCCTTAGGTTGGCACCTCAACCGACCCGCCCAAACTTGCCACCGGCACCGACAACAATAAATTATATATCAGGTCGTTATCGTCTCTTATCAGTTCAGGATGTGGTTCTTCTTCCACCACAACAAGGAGGTCACCGTTAACTCCGCCACGTCGGGCTGCATTTCCCCTTCGCCGTTGCAGTGAGCGCATTTGTCGCGGATAATTTTTCCATCACCTCCACATGTAGGACATTCGGAAGAGGTCTGCATCTGACCGAGTATGGTTTGCTGTACACGGGTTACCCGGCCACTGCCATTACAGGTTGAGCAGGTTGACATTCCTGAACCGGAAGCTGCTCCAGAACCGTTGCAGTGCTGACAACTGACGTATTTCTTTACTTTAATTTTCTTTTCAACTCCGGCTGCTATCTCAGCCAGGTTAAGTTTGACTTTTACCCGTAAATCAGATCCGCGCCGAACGCGTTGACCTCCGCTGCGTTGTGAACCACCAAAACCTCCGAAGCCACCGAAACCACCAAAGTGTCCGCCGAAAATATCGCCGAAATGAGAGAAGATATCATCCATGCTCATTCCTCCTCCAAATCCGCCACCGCTTGCAGCGCTGCTTCCTACGCCTGCATGTCCGAACTGATCGTAACGCTGACGTTTTTGCGGATCACTCAGCACCTCATAAGCCTCTGCAGCTTCTTTGAACTTTTCTTCGGAGACTTTATCACCCGGATTTTTGTCGGGATGGTATTGAATTGCCTTTTTGCGGTATGCTTTCTTGATTTCGTCAGCACTGGCTGATTTCGAAACTTCTAATATTTCGTAATAATCTCTTTTTCCGGACATATTTATATCTTATTATCAAAGAAAAGCTTCCGCCTGTCTTTGAATTGTTTTATTTTATTCACCTACAACTACTTTGGCAAAACGGATTACTTTATCATTCAAAGTATATCCTTTTGTCATACAATCAATGATTTTTCCCTTCATATCTTCAGACGGAGCCGGAAACATGGTAACAGCTTCATGCTTATCCACATCGAACGGTTCATTTTCAGTGGGTATTGCTTTTACACCGTTTGTATCCAGGAAACCGATAAATTTGGCATATATCAAATCAATTCCTTCTTTAACAGCGACAATATCATCAGTGGTTCCCATCGCTTTCATAGCCCTTTCGAAATCATCGACCAACGGCAAAATGTTTACGAAGATATTTTCTCCGGCATTTTTTATCAGTTCTGATTTTTCTTTGAGCGTACGCTTACGGAAATTGTCAAATTCGGCCATCAGGCGAAGGTTTTTGTCGTTTAACTCTTCACATTTCTGATTTAGCTGTTCCAGGTCTTCGGCAATTTTTGCAGCTTCGTTTTCCGTTGTTTCTTCTATTGCTGTTTCCTGATTTGTATCCGTCACAGGCACTTCATCATGTATCTTTTCGTCTTCTGAAGAATGTTTTCTTGTTTTCATCCGGTTTTTAAAATTTTATTCTTTTATGGTAATGTAATATTCTTTTCATCGGGGCATAAAAAATATGCCATAATTCATCTTACAAAAAACCTGCCAGAATGTCCGAAAGTGATTTTTGGCAGAAATCGGGACATTTTGGCAGGAAAATTTATTTTCTAACTGACAAAATTGACAACAAATGTTTTTTTTCGATATTTTCCTGTTCAAGCCTGTATGAAATGATCGGGATTTTCATCGAATGCAAAGGATTTATTGAGCGGTTTACCAGAGTTGTCGAGCATGATATAGAAGGGTTGTGCATTGGCGCCAAACTTGTGGCGTTGCAGATAACTCCATTTATCGCCGATGGTACTGATTGTCCGTGTCCGGTCATTTTCCTGTACCTGATACGGTTGAGCAAGCGGTGTCTTGTCGTCCACGTAAAGAGATAAAAGCCCATTTAAGCGATCCCTAAATCTGACCAAATACGTTAAGGCCAATAAAAACCGACAAGAGCAAAAGATTTCTTATTTTCATAAAGAATAATCATT
>JAFNAU010000011.1 GCA_017860335.1 Bacteroidota bacterium | reverse complement strand
CAAACAGTTCTTAACACTTCCAAAAGACTTCATTATCACCGATCTGTTGGTAACTGAAGATGCTAATATAGGCATTGAAAGATTACAATCTTTAATAGTATTGTTCCAGAAACGGGCCAGTGTATTACCCAGGGTAACTGTTCTTAAATGAGCAGTTTCGTGGCTGCCGATATGGGTAATTGTAAATCCATCGAACTGAATATCCTGATTTGGAAGTGTCAGCGCATTGGTATTGGTCTCAAATTTTAAAATGGTCGGATACTCAAATTCCCATGGTTCTACGACTCCGTTACCATCTATATCTTTGAGAGGACGTTGAGAAGGCGATGTTTCGTTGCCTTTGAAACTACCGTAATAATTTTCCTGACTGTTTCCCACTGCCCATGGTGCATCAAAGAAAATTGTTTCACCTTTTATAAAGATGTCATCAATGCCTGCATTTGCAGAAGCCTTAAGAAATGCTTCATTAACAGTTGATAGCGCAGTATTCCATGTAAGTCCGTCATTCGAATCTGACCCCAAAGCTGGATCAACATAATAAATTGTTGCATTTGCCATTGTTGTAAAAATTGCAATGCAAAGCGCAAGTGTAAATAATTTTTTCATAGTATTTTTTTTAATTAATTAATAAATAAGTTATTTTAAATATGACACAAAGTAACTATTTAAGAATAATGAATACAATGGAGAATAATGTGAACCGTATGGATAATATTATTATATCCGGCGGAATTCCATACCCCCGTTTTGAAATTATAACCAGGGATAAATACTCCAACAATTAAATGTTAATCAAGAAGTCAGATTTAAATAAAGTAATCAGAATACCAATAAGCTATATTAAATTTAAAATGATAATCCGTTGTAATGCCTAAATTATTTTTGTATAAAACCGAGGCTATCAAAGATCCCGTTAAAGAAGTTGGTTCGTATCAGGCTACTATCAAACTTCTCAAAGAAGTATCTGTAGAAATTCCATTCGAAGTGGTATCTGAATAAGTTTCTATCGATTCAAAATCATCTTAAAACCGATTTGTCACATAATGACAAGTCGGTTTTTTTGTTAATCTACATCTTCATGAAAGATTTTACTTATAGATTTTACCTTTCTACTTAATTTTGTATTGTTATTTGATATTTCAAAGCTATATTTGTTCGAAAAAGAAAATCTTAGCATTTGAGTTATGGCAATCAATATCAGAAAAATATCACATTTCAGAATTATTGAATTTTGTATCATTTTAATGATATGGTTCGCCGTTTTTTCTTTACCATTTTTTCAAAACAGAATTTTCGGAACGATAATCTGGGATAAAGTTTTGGATGACTGGATACTTATTGCTGCCCTTTTTATTGTCTTCCTTCTCAATATTTACATTTTTGTACCCCGTTTACTCTTTCCTAAAAAATACATCAAATACATATTGGCAGTTCTGTTTTCTTCTGTCATAATAATTTGCTCAGTTATTTGGATACAGAAAGATTATCGGTCGAAAAATCAGACAGAAATGCCACCGATGGAAATAGGTCCGGGATTGCCGCCGATGGAACTCGGGAATACAATGCCACCACCGGAGGGTTTCAGACCCAACCAGGAAGCACAACAAAAATCAGCAACCCGGATTTTCTTTGATTATATGATTATCGCTTTTCTGGCAATTGGAGCCGGTACCACCGAAAAAACCTTCATCCGCTGGATAAACGAAGAAAGCAGAAGAAAAGATATTGAAAAAGAGCAACTTAAAACAGAACTTGCTTTATTGCGTCATCAGATAAATCCTCATTTTCTGATGAATACACTCAATAATATCCACGCTTTGATGGACATTAATGTCGAGAATGCAAAAGAATCTGTAATTCGCTTATCAACACTGATGCGTTATTTATTATATGATAGTTCGCAGGGTAAAACCAGCCTGAATAAAGAACTTCAGTTTATCGAAAGCTATTTTGAATTGATGCAGCTTCGTTACTCCGAGAAGGTAAAAATCGATTATCAGGTACCCGATGTCATTCCTGATGTGCCGATACCGCCGATGCTGTTTATTTCATTTATCGAAAATGCTTTCAAGCACGGCATCAGTTATCGCCATCAGTCGTACGTACTATTCAAACTTGAAATTCAGGACAAAAAACTTCATTGCATTGTTCTCAACAGTAAACATCCGGGCAATACGACTAAAAAAACACAATATTCAGGTATCGGGTTGGAAAATATACGACGTAACCTTGATCTGCTCTATAAAAAAGAATATTCGCTTGCAATTTCTGACAAGGAAAATGAATTTGAAGTAAATCTATCAATACCGCTTTATGAAAATAAGATGTTTAGCCATTGACGATGAACCGCTGGCATTGCAGCAAATCAGCTCATACATTGATAAAACTCCTTTTCTGGAGAAAGCTGAATTGTGCCAAAGTGCTTTCGACGCTATGGATATTATTGAAAACAAAGAAATTGATTTGATTTTTGTCGATATCAATATGCCTGACCTTAATGGGATGGACTTTGTGAAATCCCTGACAAAAAAGCCACAAATCATTTTCACCACAGCCTTCAGCGAATATGCTTTTGAAGGTTTTCAGGTTGAAGCCATTGATTATTTATTGAAACCAATCAGCTACAATTCGTTTCTGAAAGCTGTGAATAAAACAAAAAACCTGTTCGAACTTACAAATCTGAAAATCAATCAGCCAGCACAAAACACTGAAATATACGTTAAATCTGATTACAAGGTGGTTCGGGTATTGCTTGACGATATTGTCTATATCGAAAGTGCAAACGAATACATTAAAATTTATCTGAGTGAAAAAGAATGTATAACCACCCTGATGAGGCTGAAAATAATTGAAAAACAACTTCCTGAAAAAAAGTTCATGCGAATACACCGTTCATTCATTATAAACCTGGAAAAAATTACTGCAATTGACCGCAACCGGATTTATCTCGGTGAGAAAATAAAAATTCCCGTTGGCGAGCTTTACAATGAAACGTTTCAGAAATTTATAAGCAGCAAAATAAACTCTCTGTGAAACATTTATAACTGATTCTGAATATCATATTAATCCCGACTTGTTACTGCCATGAAATCTGCTTTTTTCACTCTCATTGTTTTAATACTGACTTGTACCAATGTGTCGGCTCAGGTCTATAAAACTGTAAATGTTAGCACTCCGGGAACTCTTCAATACCTGATAACAGAAACCGAAGCTAAAACAGTAACTGTACTCACCATATCCGGAAATATCGATACCCGTGACTTTGCTTTTATACGCGACAAGATGAAGGTTGTTTCGGTTGTTGATCTGTCATTATCATCCATAAGAAGTCACACAGGCTCTGACGGTACAAATTCCGGCATAAGCATAACGTATCCAGCGAATGAAATTCCCATGTATGCATTCTACAATCCCTATTTATTCACATACAAATCATCACTCACCAGTATTAAGTTACCTTCCGGTACAGTTAGTATCGGTTATTTAGCATTTTATTACGCATGGAATCTCACCGGAACTGTTAATTTTCCATCCTCTGTTAAATCCATTGCCGATTATGCTTTTTATGGTTGTTCTTCCATTACAGCCTTCTCGGTAGCTAGTTCAAATACAAGATATTCCTCTTCCAACGGTGTACTTTTCAATAAAGCACAGGATACCTTATTTTTGTATCCCCCTGCAAAAGTTGGGATTTACAACATTCCGTTAACAGTCAAACACATAGGTGCATCTGCTTTTGAAAATTGTTATAATCTGACTACAGTTACTCTTCCTTCATCTCTCATTTCGGTGGGAAGTTATGCTTTTTCCTATTGTTCCGGCATTACCGGAAACCTTAATCTTCCTTCTACACTCAGGAAATTGGATGACGGAGCATTCTATGGCTGCTGGAATCTGACCGGCGCAGTGAGCTTTCCTGCCTCACTTACCAAGTTGGGTGAATATTGTTTTTTCGAAAGCAACAATATAAGCTCTTTCAATGTAAATAGCCTAAATCCGGCTTATGCATCTAATAATGATGTATTATACTCTAAGTTACTCGACACATTATTCATTTGTCCCGGAGGAAAAACCGGTCCGTTTACCATACTATCATCCGTAAAACTTATTGGTAGTCATGCCTTTTACAACTGCAACAAACTAACCGGAACAATTGCCATCCCTCAACTGGTTGACTATATCGGTTATTATGCTTTTTATGGTTGTAGTCAGCTTTCAGGCTTTAATGTGGACGAAAGTAATCTTTATTTCACATCAGAAAATGATGTACTGATGACAAAAACAAAAGAGAGGTTAATATCGTGTCCGATATCGAAAAGCGGAGATTATCAAATGCCACCAACAATAAGAGAAATTGATCCGGCTGCTTTCGCTTATTGTGCCAATCTTACAGGTGTAATGTACATTCCTGACGAAGTAAAACAGATTGGATCTTATGCTTTTTATGGATGCAAACTGATTACCGGATTTGAAGTGGGCCAGGCTAATACGAAATTCTCATCCAGCGAAGGATTGGTATTTAACCGAAATCAGGATTCGCTATACATTTGTCCTCTTTCTAAAAATGGCAGTTATAAAATACCAGCTACAGTATGTTATATCGGTTATTCTGCATTTGACGGGTGCAATCTGTTGACTGATATTATCCTGCCTGCTTCGTTAACGGCTATTGATAAATATGCCTTTGAATATTGCAGCTCACTAACAAAAATCCGGATACCTGAAAATGTAAGCCAGATAGGAAATGGCGCATTCTACAATTGCACTGCTTTACAACAGTTTGAAATTAAACGTACCGTTCCGCCTGTTGTAGATTATTACACCCTTGATCAGATCAACAAAACCATCTGCAAGCTGGTTGTGCCGATTGGTGCTGCTAAAGATTATATGAATACAAATTACTGGAATGAATTTACGCAAGTCTCTGAAAGCGATTTTATGGATACTGCAATAAAATCCGTTAAGAGCAATCTTCGTATTTATTGTAAAAAACAGATTATTGTGGCCGAAGGTCTTACTCCGGGAGAGAAAATTGAGATTTACAGCATGAATGGCACATTATTGAAGACTTCGACAGCAACGGATTACTCCTGGCGATTAAAAGTACCGGTTAGCGGAATTTATATTATCCGGATTTCGGGTAAAACATTCAAAATGAGATTATAAAACAGATTTGTCTGATACTTTTAATGAGAATTTATAAAATGAATTATTCTGCATTTGGATGTTGCTTTAATTGTATATCTGAAAAAAACATTTTCATAAACAGGATTTTACTTATTGAAATGGGTTGTTTACTGAAATTAGTTGACACGATTTTTGATAATATCTAATTTTAATGCGAAATTAATTTCAGAGAAAAAATGCATTATTAAAAATCAAAAAAAAACAATTATGAAAACATCATTTTTTTTAATTTTAGGCACACTGTTTCTTCCTTTAAATTTAGTTTCATGTTCTGGAAATAATACTAATGAGGAAGAAATCAATGCTGGAATGGATGAAAAAGCCATATTAGAAATGGGAGATATTTCCAGAGTTGCAACATTTTCCTACGATTCTGCTGCTTTGAGCGAAGATGAAATTGCAGGCTTGTATTTAATGCGTGAAGAAGAAAAAATGGCACGCGATGTGTACGCTTTCTTCTACGCTAAATTTAATGTCCGCACTTTTGGCAACATCACAAAAAGTGAAAATCAGCATGCATCAGCTGTATTGAGGTTAATTAATAATTATGGACTTACCGATCCGGCGAAACCAGCACCCGGTGAATTCACCAATCAGGAACTGCAGGAGTTGTACAACAAATTTACAACCGAAGCAATAACCGCTGTTGACGCACTGAAAGTGGGTGCCTTAATCGAAGAAACTGACATCAACGACTTAATGAAACTGATTGCTAAAACAAAAAACACTAATATTCAATTTGTTTACAGTAATCTGTTGAGGGGCTCAATCTTTCATCTGAAAGCTTTTACCAGCGTGCTGAAAGTAAGAGGTGTGACCTATGTCCCGACGGTATTAAGTCAGGAACAATACAATGCAATAATCGGCAAATAAATTAAAATTATAAATATCATCCAGGCTTCAGATTACTGATTTTTTGAAATTCTGATAATCTGAAGTTTGGATAGTATTTAGCTGAATTAGAAACTTGAAAACATCTAGAATTTTTACGCTATTCAAATTAAGAAAATTTAGTCACAATAACTGAAGCAAATTAATCACGCTTAATCGTGTAAATTCATTTACCGGCAAATATTAATTATCTGTTTCACTTAAACACTTGAAGATTTAAACATGCGTGTCAGAAAGAACATAGCTACAAGCGATGAAGGATTTATTTTTAATCCCACAACAGGCGATTCGTTTTCAGCCAACACGATTGGTGCTGAAATCATTAATTTATTAAAAAAAGATTTAGCTTTGAAAGAAGTTGCCGATATTATTTGCGATAAATACGACGTGGACCGGTCGCTTTTCGAACGCGATCTCGAAGACTTTACGCTTCAATTGAAAGATTACAGCATACTGGAATAGAATACAAATCTGTAAAAAAAGAGAAACTGTACATGAAACGTAAAATTATAATCGGAGTTACCGCATTGAATGCTATCGATAGTCCGGGTCCGGGTGTGGCTGTTATCAGAGCCATACGGGAGTGTCCGGATTTTGATGTGAGAATTATCGGATTATCGTACGAGTCGTTGGAACCGGGGCTGTATATGCACGATCTGGTCGACAAAACCTATCAAATACCCTACCCTTCTGCAGGAACGGACAGTCTCTTGAACCGGTTGAAATACATCCATGAGATTGAAAATCTGGAACTCATTATTCCTAACTTTGATGCTGAACTTTATAATTTCATCAAATTGAGCGATCAACTGAAAGCATTGGGTATAGCGACATTTTTACCTGATTTTGAGCAATTTGAAGCTCGCGACAAGATAAAGCTATTCGATTTTGGTAAGAAATTTGATTTTTTTGTACCCGAAGATAAAATTATACATGAGTTTCGCGAATTGAAAAAATTAGAAGATGAATTTGATTATCCTATGGTGGTTAAAGGAAAATTCTACGATGCTATAATTGCCAATACCATGGATCAGGTTGAAAAAGCGTATCATAAAATACTGGCTAAATGGGGATTGCCAATCATTGTTCAGGAATTTATTAAAGGCACAGAAATAAACATTGCTGCACTCGGCGATGGTCTGGGTAACGCCATCAGCATCATTCCCATGCGCAAACTCTACATTACCGATAAAGGCAAAGCATGGGCAGGAATTACACTCGACGATGAAACACTGATTGAACTGGCACGAAAATTTGTAACAGTGACGAAATGGCGGGGTGGTTGCGAACTGGAAGTAATGCTCACACAGGATGGAAAACCTTACATTATGGAGGTCAATCCTCGTTTTCCGGCTTGGATATATCTCACAGCTGCCGCCGGACAAAATCAACCCGCTGCACTTGTGAAAATGGCTCTGGGCGAGAAACCGCAACCTTATGCCGATTATGAAGTGGGTAAAATATTTATCCGTTACTCCTGGGATCTGATTACAGATATCAGGGAATTTCAAAAAATTTCCGGAAACGGAGAACTTTAATTGTTTACAATTTACGAATTCAAAATAAAATGGAAAAGCAAAGATACGAAAGACCGATCATTGTAAAAATGAATACCGGATTGATGAACAAATTCGGTACGAAATCTGAGAATGAACCAGTAACCAACATCGAAAGTGTTCCGGTAAAAAGTTTGTTGAAAAATTATGGTTCACCGCTTTTTGTTATTTCCGAAAAACAAATTCGCCGAAACTATCAAAACGCGGTGCGCATATTCAAAACCCGTTATCCGAAAGTTCAGTTTGCCTGGTCATACAAGACCAATTACATGAACGCCGTTTGCAGGATATTCCACCAAGAGGGCTCGTGGGCTGAAGTAGTTTCAGGTTTTGAATACGATAAAGCACTCTACAACGGTGTAAGCGGAAACAAAATTATTTTCAACGGGCCCGACAAAAGCGATGAAGATCTAATAAAAGCTGCCAAAAACAATTCGCTGATACACATTGATCATTACGACGAGCTTTACTCGTTGATACGTCTTAGCGAAGAATACAAACTGAAACCCCGGGTAGCCATACGGGTGAATATGGACACCGGAATTTATCCCAAATGGGATCGTTTCGGATTCAACTTTGAAAACGGTCAAGCCTGGAATGCGTTAACCCGGATTATCAACTCCGAAAATCTGGAACTTGTAGGTATTCACTGCCATATCGGCACATTTATGCTGTCGCCAGGAGCATACACTATTGCTGCCCGTAACCTTTGCGAACTAGCCTGGAGCTTAAAAGAACGGTTCGGCAAAATGGTGCAATACATCGACCTGGGAGGCGGTTTTCCATCCACAAACACACTGAAAGGCGCTTATCTGCCGGGAATTGACACGGTTCCGTCGCTCGATCAGTTTGCCGATGCTATAACCGATGTTATACTGGGCTATGGTTTCAGGCAGGAAGAACTTCCGCTATTGATACTCGAAACCGGTCGTGCACTGATTGATGATGCTGGTTATATCCTGGGTACCGTTCTGGCTACCAAACGACTTTCGGATGGACGCCGGGCAACTATTATGGATTTCGGTCTTAACTCATTGTTTACTTCTCTGTGGTACGAACATAAAATAAGTCCGGCACAGAAACTTGGTAATCAAACGGAAGAGATGGTGATGTTCGGTCCATTATGTATGAATATTGACATCGTACGCGAGAGCATCACCATGCCCATGCTGCAAAAAGGCGATCAGGTGGTGGTTCATAAAGTGGGAGCCTATAACATGACCCAATGGATGCAATTTATTACCTTGCGCCCAAATATTGTGCTCATTGACAATGAGAACAACACGCATATTATCCGAAAAGCTGAGAATCTGGGATATATTCAACAGCTCGAAGAAGTGCCGGAACATTTGAAAAAACCTAAAGTGTGAATGAAAAAAATTGACTAAATGTGAATTTCAATTACCAATTATGCAATTAAAGAAAGCGACAAATACATTACGTACCGAAATTCTTCCCGGGATACTAAATAGTTATTCCATCATTTTTTTTCTGGATAATAAAATTCTTGCCGGCATCATCATGCTGGTTAGTTTTTTTAATTTTTGGGCCGGACTGAGCGGACTTATGGCGGTCATTATTACGCTGCTGATTGGGCACACCATGCATCTGGATAAACCGACACTTCGCAGCGGTGTGTACAGTTTTAATGCGCTGCTTGCCGGTATCGGAATGGGCACTTTTTTCGATCCCGGTGTGGTTTATTTCAGTTTGCTGGCTCTCTCAGCGCTTTTCACACTGCTGCTTTCAGTAACCATGGGCGGGCAACTTTTCAAACTCAAACTACCCTTTCTGAGCATTCCGTTTGTTGTTGCATTCTGGTTTGTGGTATTACCTGCATCGAACTTCGAAAATCTGGGTCTCACCCACCGAAACATCTTCTGGATCAACGAAATGTATTCCGTAGGAGGAAACTCGCTTTTACAGCTTTTCCAAACCATTGACAATCTACAGATTAATAAACTGGTTGACATTTATCTGCGTTCCATCAGTTCTATCTTTTTTCAGAACAATCTGATTGCAGGAATACTAATCACCATCGCCTTGCTTTACAGTTCCCGAATCATGTTTTCACTCTCTGTTGTAGGTTTTCTGACTGCATATATTTTTGCGCAATTTACCGGCTCAGAAACAGCTATTATCAATTATTATAATATCGGTGCCAACTACATGATGGTAGCATTTGCCGTAGGCGGGTACTTCCTGATACCTTCCAGGCAATCTTTTCTGTGGACAGTATTTCTCATTCCGCTAACTTCGCTTGTTCTGCTGTTTTTTTACAAACTGTTCGGTTATATCCAGCTTCCAGTTTTTTCGTTGCCGTTTGCATTTACTGTCATCATTTTTATTTATTTTTTGCAATTGAGAACCAAATCAAACGGACTGATACTTACACCATTACAGCACAATTCTCCCGAAATAAATCTTTATACGTATCGAAACAACAAAGAACGGTTAGCCGGATGGTACTATTTTCCGTTGCACCTGCCCCTTATGGGCGAATGGACGGTTACTCAGGGTCATAACGGAGAGTTCACTCACAAAGGCGAATGGGGAAGTGCTTTCGATTTTATGATAACAGACAATCAGTCTAAAACTTATAGAAAAAACGGGTTAATCTGCGAAGACTATTATTGTTATAATAAACCGGTTTTTGCACCTGCTGACGGATATGTGGAAACCATAATCAATAATATCGATGACAATGAACCTGGTAAAGTGAATACAGTAAACAACTGGGGAAACAGCATTGTTATTCGTCACACAACCGGACTTTACACACAAATCTCGCACCTGCGGAAAGATACATTTAAAGTGAAAACAGGAGATCATGTAAAACAGGGTGATTTACTGGCTCATTGTGGTAATTCGGGACGTTCGCCGGAGCCTCATGTACATTTTCAGGTGCAGGCTTTTCCCGAAGTTGGTTCAAAAACACTGAATTACCCCATATCCTACTATTACAAACGAAATGGCAACAGCGAGCATTTAATGCAATTTCAAAAACCGGAAAAAGCAGATATAGTGAGCGGTGTTTCGAAGAACGAATTGCTGTTCAATGCTTTTAATATTTTGCCGGACAATTCAATATCCATGCAATATACCGATGAAAAAGGGGCTGAAAAAACAGAAAACTGGAATACCTATACCAATGCCTACAATCAAAAATACATTTATTGTTCTCAGACTAATACTGCGGCTTATTATGTAAATGATGGAATAATGTTCTATTTTATAGCTTTTTATGGAAATAAAAAATCATTATTGTATTATTTTTACCTATCAGCTTATAAAATTTTTCTGGGCAATAATGATTTCATCGAAACTGAAGACACAATGCCTTTATATCAATGGAACAAAGCAAAATATGCATCCTGGTTTCATGATTTTATTGCGCCATTTTATCAGTTCATCCAGATAAATTTCAACTCTAAAATTACAGCATCGGACAATGTACTGGGTAGTGGATTTGTACATTTAGATTCATCAGTTGAGGTAAAGAGATTTCAGAAAAAGAACATTACAAGTCAAAGCACAATTACAATCACCGGAGATGGAATTACAGCGTTCACCTATCAATCCGGAAATAAAAAAATTCAGGCAAAATGTATAAAACACTAATCCTTTTGCTATTCATCTCAGCAACCGTATATTCGCAGCAAAATCCGGATAGCAGCCGGATTGACAGCATAACGCTCGATTATTTTAAAAATGAAAAGTGGGATGAACTGATAAAAACCGGTAAAACAGCAAGTGATCATGAGGTGGATTTCAAATACCTGCAACAACGCATGGGGTATGCTTATTTTATGAAAGGTAATTATTACAGTGCCATTAAGCACTATGAAAAATCGCTGAAATTTGACCCAAAAGATGAGATAGCACATCTCTATCTTTATTTCTGTGGTTTGAATACTGGTGATGAAAGTTATTCGCGTTATCATGGCGGCAAACTAACAAAAGAAATGCAAAAAGAATTGAAGATTCAAACATTCCGTCCGGTAGATGCTGTCGATGTTGAATACAATAAAAAATTCAATAAAAACGAACTACGTTCCAATCCCGATTATTTGCGGTTAGGATTAAACTCTCAGATAGGTTATCGGCTAAATTTATATCAAACCGTATCGCTCTACACTCAGACAACCGATTACACTACCGATATTACACAGGACGAGTATTTTGGGGTGCTGAGCTGGACAGTTTTAAGCAAAACAAATCTTAGTCTGGGATATCATTTCGTAAACACGAAGGTCAATACCGAAACGGAAAGTTTTCTTTATCCCGGACATATTTGGATTGGCAATATCAGCCAGACAATCAAAAGGCTTTATATCGGGGTGGTTGGTTCTGTTTTCAGCAATGATTATGTTCGGACTACCCAGTTTGGTACGCAAATTGGAGTATCTCTTCCCGGGAAAAGGCATCCAAATCTAAAAAGTTCGATATATAATATCAACGAAAATGGGATAAACCGGATTGTATATTCTCAAAAAGCAGGATTATTTGTTTTCAAAAAACTCTGGTCAGAAGCATCAGTAACATTCGGAAATTTGAATAATTTTGTTGATTTGAACGGGCTATACTTTTACAATTCGCTGGATCAGACAACATTCCGGACAGGAGCTTCACTTTTCTGGTACATCAATCCGCATTTGATTGGTTACACAAACTCTACATACGATAAAAAATTGATTATCCAAACATTAAGTAATTACAATCAATATTCACTAACCGGAGGAATAATATGGAAATTATGAAACGTACAATACTCATTTTAATACTGTCAGCGACTCTCTTATCTGCCGAGGCTCAGCAAACTGCCCGTCAGACAGCTTTTTCGAAAAGTTACGAGCTGGAAAAAGCAACGAATTATACGGCTGCCATAAAAGAGTTGAATAAAGTTTATGATACGGGTGATTATTTTGTAAATATCAGGTTGGGCTGGTTATACTATTTGGCAAAAAACCATACTGAGTCAATCCGCTTTTACGATAAAGCCATCTCGCTCAAACCATATGCTATCGAAGCAAAGTTTGGATTGATAAAGCCATTGAGTGCCATCGAAAATTGGGAAAAAGTAAAAAACGAATACATACAAATACTTAAAATTGACCCGCAAAACACGATTGCAAATTACTGGCTTGGAGTGATTTATTATAACCGCAAAGACTACACAACTGCCAACAAACTCTTCGAAAAAATAGTTAATCTTTATCCGCTCGATTACGATTCGGCAATTATGCTTGCCTGGACCAAACTCAGGTTAGGCAAAACACCCGAAGCCAAAGTATTGTTTACTCACGCGCTAACACTGCGTCCCAACGACAGTTCATCTCTGGATGGTTTGAAACAGATCAAATAGACTGTTTAATATTATATTCAAAAAAACAAACAGCATAATTAAGCCTATTTACTTCTACGGAGTATTTCTGCATATTTTTCAGGAATATATCTAAACCGTACCCTTCCCACCCCTGTAATAAACGGCTTATAAAGCATCAACAACAATAATTGTTATCTTTCATCTGCATTTCCTTACGATTAAACGTTTATTCCTTCTCAAATTCGTCAGATATTTCAACGAAATTTTTCTTTATTTTTTTTGCATTTCTATTCTTATAATCAAAATATTTATATTTTCTTTGCAATAAAAAATAAACACTTTTTTTGATTAGGAATGTGGAGTTAATTATAAATAATAATCACGATGCAGATGCTGATAGCTTATTTTAAATCAGATTTCAACAAATTGGATATATTGTTTGTTATCTATCTAATTACTTGGATTTTTTCAAAAAAAAATAAAATTTCTTTCCAATACATTAATCATTAATTCTCAATTATTAACTTTAAATTTAGACAGAATGAAAAGAAAAAATCTTTTTGAACTGAGAGTTGTAATTGCACTAATCTTCAGTGTACTCACAATTACAACTTTTGCACAAACCATCACTGTCACCGGTACTGTGTCTGACACAAACAGCGAACCAGTCATCGGTGCATCGGTAGTTATTGTGGGTTACTCGAATTTGGGCACAGTTACCAACGCCGAAGGTATCTTTACTCTTTCGAATGTCCCTTCAAACTCGACATTAAGAGTTACGTACGTAGGTTTACAACCACAGGAAATTGCTGTAAACGGTCAGAGAAACATCAATGTTACCATGCAGCAAGATTCTAAATCACTGAATGAGGTGGTTGTAACTGCATTGGGCATAAAAAGAGAGTCCAAAGCCCTGGGTTACGCTATTTCCACAATTGCGGCTCCTGACATTGTAAAAACAGGATCACCAAACTTTGCAACCTCTTTATACGGCAAAGCAACAGGCGTTCGTATTCAGGCAGCCCCGGGAGGAAGTACTTCGGCAGTTTCCATCAATGTTCGTGGTTTGAGCTCTATAACAGGGACAAACCAGCCATTGGTTATAGTGAACGGAGTTCCAATTCGTAACGGTGATGCAAATAACACTGATTACTGGAATGATCAACGTGTAAACAGCAACGGTTTAATTGATATTAACCCGCAAGATATTGAAAGTATCTCTATATTAAAAGGAGCCTCTGCATCTGCTCTTTACGGCTCTGAAGCTGCAAATGGTGTTGTTATGATCACAACAAAAACCGGCAAGACAAATGCCGGACTTGGCGTAGATTTCAATACTAATATTAGTGGAAACTGGGTAGCTTATATGCCTGAATATCAAACAACATTTGGACCTGGTGTACGTGTAGGCGGACGCGGTACTTACGAGAAAAACACCGGTGGATTTTGGGAAAGGACTTACAATGGTCAGACATATAAATCTATCAGAACAGCTACAGGTACTTATGGTCCAAGATATGATGGAAGTGATATATTATTTTATGACGGAACTGTTCGCAAATATGAACCCATAAGCGCAAACCCATGGAGTGAAATATTCAGAACCGGTTTTGATCAAACTTATAATTTAGGAATTACCCAGGGTTCGCAGAAAAGCAATATGCGTTTTTCATATACTTATGTTAATAACTTACCAACACAGTATAACAGTAATTACAATAAAAACAACTTTAGTTTGACTGGCTCTTATTCATTAAATGACAATTTAAAGTTGCAATATTCAGCCAATTACATTATTCAGAACATAAAAAACCGTCCATATCGTATTAGCCGGTTAACCAATAATTTCTCAGGTATGTTTAATGCATGGGATGATGTTGCATACATCAGAAATCATACAGTGACCAGCTTAGGATATATGAATGTCACTACAGGTGAAAGTACACTTACCCCTAAAGAATCTTTCGCATATCCATTGGCTTGTGGTTCACTTGTATCTGAGTATTTTTGGAATATTTACGGTAAAGAACAACAGGAAAACAGCAATCGTTTAATCGCAAGTGTTACACCAAGCTGGAAGATTATTGATGGTCTGACACTGCAGGGACGCTTAGCTACCGATTATACAACAGAAAAGATTGAGAATAAAAACAAAACCGAAAGACCTTTAGTATTTGGATCGTACTCGGGTTATTACGGACTTCAAAATAAAAGATATGAAATTTTCTATGGAGATATTTTGTTGATGTTCGATAAAAATTTAACAGAGAAATTAGGTTTGATGGCAAACGTAGGCTGGCAGGCTCGTACTGAAAAATCTTTTGCAACGTCAGTAGGTACAAACGGAGGATTGTCTGTTGAAAACTGGTTCCATCTCAATGCAAGTAAAAACACACCTTCTTCGGGTATGTATGAAAGTTCATATTTAAAACAAGCTTTTCTGGGTACTGTAAGTTTTTCATGGGATAACTACTTATTCGTTGAAGCAACAGGAAGACAGGAAAAGAGTTCTACATTAGCTCCGGGTAACAATTCATTCTTTTATCCGTCTGTCAACTCCAGTTTTATTTACACAGATGCATTTGAAGATGCATTACCACGCTGGTATGATTACGGAAAAATTCGCGTTTCTTATGGAAAAGTGGGAAATGCACCTGAATTATACAGGGCTGTTCAAGCATACAATCAGTCATCAGTTTCCGGCTATCTTTACAATACCGTTCCTACCAACTTAGGTAACGATAAAATTCGCCCGGAACAAAAATATGAGTTTGAAATTGGTTGGGAAAATAAATTCTTTGGTAACAGATTAGGTTTTGAAGCCACTTATTACAATAATAAGATTGTGGATCAGATACT
>JAFNAU010000289.1 GCA_017860335.1 Bacteroidota bacterium | reverse complement strand
TAAAAATGTTTCATACTGTCCGATACAATTCATCAGCATGGCGTCAACTCCCTTGCTGGTAATGGTGCCACCCGAGATCCCGTCCACATAATCCATGCCCTCAGCTGTTTGGCCGTTTTTCACGACAGCTATCGAAACAAATTTATTATCGCTGTTCATTATTTTTTTACCTATAAATTCCGACTGAAATTTTTTCTGCGCGATTTCAGCTCCTAAACCCGGCGTTTCGCTGGCATGAGAGAAGAACGAACCGTACACGGTATTCTTATCATCATTCAGCGCTAAATATCCCCATATTGGTCCCCAGAGACCTGCACCCCGAAGGGAAACAATGTATTTGGTTTTACCGTCAATACTGGCAATATATACTGGCAATTCCCTTTTTTCAAGAGGTTTTGCAAGTTCTTTGTTGATGTCTATTTCAAACGCTTTCTCCTTCGAATCCGAAAGAACTTCAGCTTTCGAATTGATAACAAGACCCTCCGCATCCTGACCGTCGAGGTTTACGTTCAGTGAAGTCAGGATTTGTTTCTTCTTGTCCAGTTTTACATTCGTTGTCTGCTTATCTTTCAGCGCACCTGAAACGAAAGCAAGCATCAATGCCACAATAACAACCATTATGGTGGCATAAATTATCGTATATGAGTTTTTATTTGTATCCATCTTCCTGATTTTTATTTATTAACAGCTCTTTTCAGGCGGCGTTTCACATTAGCATCCACTACGTAATAGTCAATGAGCGGCGCGAAAATATTCATCAGCAGTATTGCCAGCATCATACCTTCTGCATATCCGGGATTCAATACGCGAATTACAATGGCCATCACCCCGATCAGAAAACCATATATCCATTTCCCTGTTTCGGTACGCGCGGACGTTACCGGATCGGTAGCCATGAATACTGCGCCAAATGCAAATCCTCCGAGAACAAGGTGATAATACCAGGGGAAATTGGCAGCGGCTGTATCGGGACCGAAATAATTAAATATCAGAGCCATGATGGAACCTCCTGCGAAGACAGAAAGCATTGTTTTCCAGCTTGCCACACCTGTTATCAGCAGGATAATTGCGCCAAGGGCAATGGCAATAACGGATGTTTCGCCAATGGAGCCCGGAATAAAACCGGTGATGGCATCCATGATTGAAAACTGGTGGCCAAACATATCGGTAATTTGAATAGTGGGAGAGGGAGAGGTTGCAATCTGACCGAGAGGTGTTGCTCCCGAAAAACCATCCACGACCTGACCGCCTCCGAAACCAAACGCATCACTGGTACGTATCCATACCTTGTCGCCCGACATGGCGGAGGGATAAGCAAAGAAGAGAAAGGCACGGGTTATAAGCGCCACATTAAATATGTTCATCCCGGTTCCGCCAAAAACTTCCTTGGCAAAAATTACCGCGAATGCAGTGGCAAAGGCTATCATCCAGAGCGGAGTGTCAACAGGAACAATGAGCGGGATCAGAAATCCGGTAACCAGAAATCCTTCCTGTATTTCATGTCCTTTGATTTGTGCAACTACGAATTCGATGCCAAGCCCGACGATGTAGGACACTAAAATAATGGGTAATACCGATAGAAATCCAAACCAGAATGTAGCCCAGAAATCGGCATCCTGACCAATAGCCAGAAAATGCTGATATCCGACATTGTACATGCCGAATAGTAATGCCGGAACCAGGGCCAGTACTACCATGATCATCGTTCGTTTCGAGTCTACCGCGTCATGTATGTGAGTTCCCCGTTTTGATGTCGTATTGGGAACGAATAAAAAAGTCTCAAAACCATCGAAAACGGAATGAAGTTTCTCAAACTTACCACCCTTTTCAAAGTTTGGTTTAATTTTATCTACTAAATTTCTTAATTTATTCATATTTTGTCAGACTTTTTAGACAGATGAGCGTAATGACTTGAGTGGGATTATTATGCCGTCGTACGATAGTCAGCTGTCTGAATAATATCTTGTTTATTTATGTTTGTTTATTTGAGTTATGTCAATCCGGCATGTAGTTACCGTTATTCAACTTCTTTTTTCAGCATATCGAGCGAGTACCTGACGATTGCTTGCAGGGGTAACTTGGAAGTGTCGACAAATTCGCAAAGGGCGAAATCTTCGGGAGCTACCTCATAGGCTCCGAGATTTTCCATTTTGTCGATGTTTTTCGCTATCATGGCTTTGATAAGGAATTCGGGCAGAATATCCATCGGGAATACCTTATCGTATTCGCCCGACATGATTATGGCACGGCGACCTCCCATGAGGCGGGCGTCGTATTTGAATTCTTTATTCCGGAGAAGTTTGCTGAAGAACAAACGGCTTGCACTGAATTTGTTGAAACGTGGCATTGCCCAACCCAGTAATTCATGAGTTTCGGTGCCTTCGTCGATAACCGTTATCTGCGAGCAATATGGTCCCAGATGTCCGTTTTCGGAAATTTTCCTGCCCACCAGTACATTACCGTCAACGATACCCTTGCTGAACAATCGTCCGATAAAGAGAACATCCTGCGGATTGATTGTCCAGACAGTTTCACCCTTGTTGACCGGATTGACGTGGTTTATCTGAACGCCAACATTTCCTGCAGGGTGAGGCCCGCTAAAAACAGTTGTTTCAACTCCTTTCAATGAACTGAAAATTGAGTTTTCGGATTTCAGACCGAGATGAACTTTACCTTCGGTGAGTTTTGCCAGGATATCAATTCCGGTTTGAAAATCACCAAGCTGTTCTCTGATGATAAATTCATAATCAGGTGCAAGGGGTGATGTATCGAAAGTGGAAATAAAAATGGATTTTGGCGTTTTTGCCGGATCAGCAATTATATCGTAGGGACGCTGTTTGATAAATGTCCACAATCCCGATTCCAGCAGAAGCGATCTGATATCTTCTATTGTATATTCAGACAAACTTTTCATCTGGAATTTTTTATACTCAATAGTTTTATCGGTCTCAATAGTGATATGAAGCACTTTTCTGCGTTCTCCGCGTATTATTTCCTTCACTTTTCCACTTACGGGTGAAACAAAATTCATCCCGGGAGAATTCTTCTCAAAAAATAAAGGAGTACCGGCCAGAACGCTGTCGCCTTCTTTGACCACAAGCTTGGGAGTAATTTCATGGTAATAGTCCGGGTTTACTTCGAAAATGACCGAGTGAGGGACTTTTGATATTTTTTCAGCAGCTTTTCCACTGATTTTAATATCTAAACCTTTAGTAATTTTAATTGTATTTGCCATCAAAGAATATGATATTGAGTTTTTATACAAGACTTTACAAAGTTACCTTTTATAAGTTAACTATTAAAGATAAATTTCTTGAATTAACTAAAAAAATATTATTTTTTTTAGTGTGAGTTTAAATTGGTTACACTGTAACAAGATATTTATACTCCAATGTAACGTTCCAACACCCTGATGTAACGTTTCAACATCCGTGAGTGTTTACCGTACTGTTTTTTTCATTATTCTTTGAGAAATATTTATTTAATTTGTACCAGAAAAATTCAGACAACATGATAAGAGAAATTAACGTAGCCGATGCCAGTCAGATTTGTGGCATTTACAATTACTATATTGAAAATACAGTAATCACCTTTGAGCTTGAGCCGGTTGATTTGGCTGAGATGACAAGGCGGATATCGGAAATTACAAAAGTCTATCCCTGGATTGT
>JAFNAU010000123.1 GCA_017860335.1 Bacteroidota bacterium | reverse complement strand
AGGTAAAAGGGTGGCATACTCTTGCGGAATAGCTGTGTTTGATTCGCCCTGATACCAAATTACTCCTTTTTTAATGTAATTGACCAACGGTGCTATCATGCCATTGTACAAGCCCATTGGTTTCCAACGAAAAAAAGTAGTTCCCGGCGTAGGAGGCATTGAGCAGCCTGATTTCATTTTCCAAACCCCTTTTAAATCAATAACTGAATTTACCAATTTCAGTTCATAAGGTTTATCCGGAACAAAACCACCTCTTCCTGAGTTGCTTACAATTCGAACAACAATTACATTTCGTCCTTCAACCAACAGATTTTCAGGAATATTATACCAACGAGGCGGATATTGGTAAGTTATATTGCCCACGCACTTTCCGTTTACAAAAACTGAATCAGCGTCCACAATTCGTCCCAAATTTAGAAAAGCTGCTTTTCCCGCATTTTCTTTCGCGATATCGAATTCGCGTCGAAACCAAACCACACCATTTATTTCTCCAACAGGAGTTTCGCTCCAATAACCCGGAACGTTCATTTTCTGCCAGTCAGTATCATCAAACGAGGGAAGTTTCCAACCTGCGGTTTGTCCGGCATCTTTTTTGTTTGCTTCGGCATACCAATCATTTACTTTTTTGTTTTCGGCAACTTCCGTTTCTCGAATCAATTGATCATCGCGGTATTTAATTGCATCATTCAGATACTGTGGAAAAGCAGCAAGCGCTTCTTCGCTCATCCAGGCCTGTATAGGTGAACCACCCAAACTCGCATTGATAAGTCCGATTGGAACATTGTATTTTTGAAATAATTCTTTTCCAAAAAAATAACAAACTGCGGAAAAATTCAGAATACTTTTTGGATTTACTTCCTGCCAACTTCCTGAAGTATAATCCTTTTCTGCTGATTTCAAATTATATTTCTGAGGAACAGCAAAATAGCGAATATTTGTATTTTGGGCACTTTTGATTTCCTCTTCATAAAGCGGTTTGACCCTATAGATCGGTAATTCCATGTTTGATTGGCCGGAACATAGCCAAACGTCCCCAAAAAGGATATTGCTGATTTTGAGGGTGTTTTCCCCTTTTATCTCCATGGTGAAAGGTCCACCGGCTTTCTGAGGAGGAAGTTGTACAACCCATTCGCCTGCTTGGTTTGCTTTGCAAGTCAGTTTCTGACCGGCAATTTCCACCGTTACTTTTTCACCGGGAGCAGACCAGCCCCAGACTTTCACCTTTGCATCGCGTTGCAGAACCATACCGTCTGAAATCAGCTTTGGCAACCGGACTTCAGCTACTGCAGAACCTGCAAGAAAAAGAAGAAGAAATACAGTAATATTTCTGAATGATAATACTTTCATTTACTCTGCTAATCTTTTATTATTTTGCTAAACCTTCGATGGTTATAATCGTTCCATCAGCATTGTATTCCAACTCCACCACTTTCAGGCTTCGTAACCATGTTTTTCCGCCCGAAGGTACACAATCATGATGAAAAAGATACCATTTTCCTTCAAATTCTGTAATGCTATGATGTGTAGTCCATCCCACAACCGGTGTAAGAATGACACCCTGGTACGTGTAAGGACCGTAAATGCTGTCGCTGACTGCATAGCAGAGGAAATGTGTATCACCGGTCGAATACGAGAAATAGTATTTCCCGTTGTATTTATGCATCCACGATGCTTCGAAAAATCGTTTGTCATGATCACCGGCACGGAGCGGTTCTCCGTTTTCGTCCAATATCACTAAATCCCGGGGTTCTTCAGCAAAATCGAGCATATCATCACTCATTTTCACTATTTTAGCACACAGAGCCGGTTCATTGTCAGCCGGTTCGTGACCACATTCTATCGCTTTATTGTTGCGGTAACGTTGAAGTTGTCCGCCCCAAAGTCCACCAAAACACATGAAGTGACTGCCATCGTCTTCTCTGAAAACGCATGGATCGATGGAGTAGCTGCCTTTTATCGGGCTATCCAGCGCTGTGAAAGGATCTTCCGGTTTTTCGCTTATGGCAATGCCGATATGGAACACATCGTTTTTATCTTTCAGCGAAAAATAAATATAATATTTCCCGTCTTTGTACGCCGCATCACAATCCCACAACTGGCGTCCAGCCCAGGGTATATTTTTCACATCGAGCACCACTCCGTGATCGGTCACTTCACCATCAATGCTTTCCATGGAAAATACATGATAATCCCTCATATCGAAATGGTCGCCATTGTCGTTTTCGGGTATGCCGGATTCTACATCATGCGATGGATAAATATATATCTTCCCATTGAAAATATGAACTGCCGGATCGGCAGTGTAAAGATTTGGCACTAAATATCTTGGTTGTTTCATAGTAGTTAGTTTTATTGTATCGCTTAATGACTGTTCGTTATTTCATTTATTTCTTCATCGCGTTTGCCTGGCTGATTATTGTTCCCACAATCGGTTTCGGGCGGAGTTTTCGGTCGAAAAGGAGCGGATAATCGGTGCGTCCTCTCATCGGCCAGTTATTTCGCCACGATTGAGCATCGCTTACGCCCCAAACGGTTACACGGCTGATTTTATCGCTGTGTTTGAGAAACAATCTAAAAAACGCTGCGTAACGGTTATGTAATGCAGTAGCCACACTATCAGGCAATCCGTTAGGGTAAGGGTTCATTTTACTATCAAATTGGTAATTTTTGCCAACATCAGCACCCTGATAACTTTCGGGTGGAGGAAGTACGGTCATATCCATCTCGGTAATCATCACTTTAGCACCGGTGGAAGCAAAAGCCAGGATGCTTTTTTCATAGGCATCGCAGGTTGGAAAGTTCATTGTCATATGTCCCTGCATCCCGATACCGTCCACTTTAATGCCCTGCTGTTTGAGATTATTTACCATTTTCACTACAGCATCACGGCGACCGGGATGTGCCATTGAGTAATCGTTGTAATATAATTCGGCATCGGGATCGGCATCATGTGCATACTCAAAAGCCAGTTTGACATAATCTTCACCCAGAATTTCATAAAATTTGTTTTTCCGCCAGGAACCATCATCTTCGATTGCTTCATTGACTACATCCCATCCTTTTACACGACCTTTGTAACGACCTACCAGAGTGGAAATGTGTTTAATCATCCGTTGTTTCAATACTTCCGGACTTACATCTTTGCCACTGGCATCTGTAAAAAACCATTTTGGAGCTTGTGAATGCCATATGAGTACATGACCGGTAGCGTAAAGATTGTTTTTTTCGGCAAAATCGACAAATTTATCAGCCAGTGTGAAGTCAAATTTGCCTTCTTCGGGCTGAATAACCTCACTTTTCATGCAATTTTCAGCCACAACGGCGCTGAATTGTTCCTTAATTACCCGGAGTGAAGCCGTATCCGTTCCGTTGATCTGACCCGTGTTCATCGCTGTGCCAATGTAGAATTTATCAGCCAGCGCATCTTTCAGGGTAGCGGGTTCGTTCATCGTTAGTTTTGCCGAGCAGGAAACTGATGCTACAAAAACGACCAAACATAAAGTCAGGATATTTACTGATTTTTTCATAACTTCAAATACGATTTTTTGGAATAATATAATTGCTAATTGCTATTTCTGATCTGCTTTTGCTCTTCTACTGCTCAGTTCAGCCTGAATTTTTTCATTAAAAGATTTTGAAATCGGGTAGAACAACAATGCTATCACTCCGATGGTAAATGTGGTAGCCGGGATCAGACTGGATGTTAATTTTATCCCGACTATTGAATTTGCTGTTTGTACTGTATGGGGAATAAAACCGAATGCATCAATGATAGCGCCACAAATAGCTCCACCAACGCCCAAACCAGCTTTCAGCGCAAATACAATGCCTGCAAAAACAAAACCGGTAGCCCGACGGTGATTGACCCACTCCGAATGATCGGCCACATCGCCCATCATAGCCCACAACAGCGGAATAGTCGGCGCGTAGGCAAGACTTTTCAGTATATTAATTATAAAAATCAGGATGATATTATCGGAAGGAACGACAAAAAACAGCGAAGTGAAAACAGCTGTCAGCGCCAGACAAACAACAAAAACATTTCGTTTCCCGAAAATACCTGAAAGCCAGCCGGATAGAAAAATTACTCCGAGTAAGGTTATTATCTGCCCGATCATATTGAACAAACTAAATCCAACGGCAAAAACCTGAGAATTGTCCGAAGCAATCAAGCCGAAAGCTTTCAGAAAACCATGCAAAACGCCGTAAGTCTGACCGGCATCACTCACCAAACCGAAGTGACGTAGAAAATTAAACAAGGCATCCTTGTCAACCACATAATTGAAATAGTACGACATACTGCTTCCCCACATGGCCAGTGTGATAAAAAGAAATAACGTAAGCGCAAACATGGCTTTCCAGGGTTTGTTGCTTATGATGTCCTTAAAATCCTGTTTTACGGAGGTCTTTTGGTTTACCGGAGGCGAAATCCGTTCTTTGGTAGTTAAAAACGTAATCAGCATCAGCACTACTACTACTACCGCAAATAATAAAATTGTCGATGACCAGCCTTTTTGAGCATCGCCCTGACCGAATTTTGAGACTAACGGTAAGGTAAGTCCCTGTACGATGAATGTGGCAATGGTGGCCGTCACAAAGCGGATGGACGAAATGCTTGTGCGTTCCTTGATATCGCTTGTCATAACCCCACCCAGAGACGAATACGGGGTATTATTGAACGAATAAATGGACATCAGGAGGATATAAGTTACTCCGGCGTACAAGATTTTAGCCCGTTCACCCAAATCGGGAGTAGAAAATGCCAGAATAAAGAAAACGGCAAAGGGAATAGCTGTCCAGAGTAGCCAGGGACGATATTTTCCCCACCGCGTGTTCGTACGGTCGGAAAGTATGCCCACCATCGGATCTACAAAAGCATCGAAAAGGCGTGCAACCAGCAGAATCATCCCGGCAGCGGTTGCTTTTATTCCAAATACATCGGTATAGAAAAATAACTGAAACATCATCATCATCTGGAAGATGAGGTTCGCTGAACCATCGCCAAGGCTATACCCTACTTTTTCACCAAACGATACTTTTTGTGATTTCGAATTCATTGTTTATGTTTTTATGAGATTTAATATTTACTTGTTTATTTGTTGTATCAATATCTTTCCGGTGCTCCCAGGTAACTTTTCTTCAATCCACCCAAATCAATCATTATTTTTTGAAGCACAATGCCGGGTTCCAATACCCGGAAACGCAAAGTATGTTTTCCGGCATTATCAATTTTATGACGGGTAATGGTTTCATTGATGCTGTTTGCCTGCCATTTTTCCATCTTTTTTATATCATATTTTTCATTGATATTTACAATCTGTTCAACCCCGCCATCAAAAGAAACAGCATAGCGCAAACCCTTATTGTCATTGAAGTTCAGTGTTGGCGATACTAATATGTGTACTGGAAATTCTCCTGTGGTTTCAAAATTGACATCGTATTCCAGATATACGGTGTCTGTATTTTTTGGATAAACATTTTGTGGAAAAGTAGTTACGCCCGACAACGTTTTGCCCAAATCCGGTATTACTTCCCAGTGAATTCCACCTGTTTCGTTTTTCCGGCTGTAATGTTCCGCTTCAAGCGATATATAACGGTTGTCGAATGTGCATTTCTCCTGCTTTTTGTTCGAGTTGCCATTTTCAATCCGAATTACCCCGGGCATGACCCGCTTGTCCGGCTGCTGCCAGTAGGTATAACCGATGTGTATCTGATCCATCATGTGCGCCCATTTACCTCCGGAGATTTCGGTATTATAGTGCACAGTCAGTAACGAGTCGCGGTCGAAACATTCCCGTACCTTATCGGCCCAGCGGTTTGCTTCTGCATTATTTTGTGCAGCCAGCTGTTTGTTTTTTGCAACAGCAAAATACATTTCGTACAAATTGGAACAGGCATCAACCGGATACAAAACCAGCTGATCGAAAGCATCTCTGGCATTTTGGGGAATTTGCTGATATAAGCGGTATGCATCGAGGGTCAGCGAACGATAATCATTGGTTACCCGTTCGAATTCATTATAATTTTCAAGGCTGTAAATCGTGTCGTTGAGCAGTTCGGGAGTTACACGCCGGTTATATTTGGTGTACAGATTGATAATGCGAGCGGCTTCTTTGGCGTTCTCCTCACCAAATTGTTCGGCACACCATTTTTCGGTATATTGCAAGAGGTTTTGCGAATTGAACTGCGCGGGATTCCAGGCCATGTCCATGAAGAAACTTATCGGATATTCCATCGGTTTGAGATCGCCCACATTGACTATCCAGAT
>JAFNAU010000122.1 GCA_017860335.1 Bacteroidota bacterium | reverse complement strand
CAGCGTATGCTTGTTGCCCACCATTCCTGTATGGTTCGAAAACAGCGCGACCCTTTTGTTTTTCAGGATGGGAATATATGCTTTGGTTTGCTCGGTGCCAAGGATGACGGGTTCTCTTTGCGAGAAACATACAAATGACAAACCGGATAAAATGAGGAGTAAGAAGAACTTCTTCATTAGAATAAAAAGTTAACAGTAAATAATTAAACACAAGGGAACGTTTAGCCCGGAAAACATACAAAGTTAAATGTTTATTTATAATTAGAATTCTATTGCAACCTAATTAACGTATCGGAAATCTGCAGACAGACAGAGATATAAAAATAAAGATAAAGAGGATGACTATTTAATGCCATCCTCTTTACTTATTTTAGGCTAATGGTTTATTTACAAGGCTGTAAATTGCCGGGTTGCTGCTGTGATTGTTTTGGATGAACGCATACCAGAAATTACATGGTGATAACGCCTTCCAATATATTCAGTCCAGTAATCGGCATAAGCAGCATAAACACCTTTCGAGTTCATTATCTGAAGATCACCGGTGATAGCACCGCTTGCATCAACTACCTTAACTTTATAGTCAATACGGCATGAACCAGCAGAATTATAGTCTGTTTTGAGGACTTTAACGGCTACCCATCCGGTTGTTTCACCAAATGCTACGGGCTGACCAACATTTTTGAGTTCTTTGGTTCTTGGATCTACATACTGATACTGAAGTTTCAGATTCGTATAGGTGCCGTCAGTTTCATACAGGAAATTATAGAATTTCACCCAGCAGGTTGAATCTGTATTTTCTGTTACATTCGTAGTATAAGGATATCCGTTATCAAAAACAACAGGAGGTTTTGCAAAATCATATACAAATACGTTTTGTTTACCTTTTACCAAACTGCACGGTTGTTCATATACAAGTTTCTCGGTTGCACCCTGTCCCTGATACAGCTTGATAGTCTGGCTACCAATCGGAGCCTGATAAAACTTACCAACAGCACCATTGGGTATTGCGTTATACGTTGCCAACGGTGCTTTATCGTTGGCGTAAAGCTGATCATTAACCACAACTTTATAGATATTATTTGCAGCAACGGCTGAAACCGGCACGTAATAATGTAGTTGAAATTCAGCGACATCTGATATTGGCGTTGTGTTATATTCTATCACATTCTTTTCGCACGATACGAAAGCTGTCAATATCAAAACTGATAAAATATATTTTAAGATTTTCATATTCATTCTTTTATTGTATGTTTTTTAATTCGTTGGCATTTCACCCGGATAAGCAAACCAGGGAATTGAACACTGATAATTAAGAGCAGTACCTGAAATTGGTTTCAATGTTTCCAGAGAGGCTTTATTCCACATGTATTCAGAGTTATAACGCGGGCGCAATCTGTAGCATGGTGATCCGTCATTATTGATGTTATAGGCTGATTTTCTACCCTGTACCTGTACCGGACCAAGATATAAGCCTTTGTACACTTTATCCGGATTAGTGTCCCATTTTTGGGTTACCATTGTAGCATCCCATCCGTTTCCTGATTTTGGATATTCTCCGGTATATTGTATATCGTAATGATATTTACGCATATCAACCCAAGCTTCCTGCGCTCCCCATGGATAGAGTGCCACCCATTTTTGCATCATGATGTGCGACAATGAGAAATCGGACAATGACAATCCTTCAACATAAGGACCTGCATAATATTCATTCGCAAATCTCTGATACAGATCTTTGGTAATTTTATCACCACCTGCAGCTTGATCGGGTGTGCCGGGACGAATATATTTAGCAGTAAAATCCAGGTCGGCTTTTACACCAGCTTTAAACGCGTTGAATGCTTCCGCCTTATTCTGCATTTTCCAGTATGCTTCAGCCAGACAGAATTTTATTTCGGCACAAGTCATCAATATGTATGGAGCATTGTCGTGATATAACCAGCGGCCTTTACCGTCATTCGGTGTACCGGTATATTCCGATGTTTTGTTTCGTCCGTAGTAAGACGGAGCTGTACCAATGGGCCCTGTAGCACTTGTAAATGAACCTCCATAGTATTTATGAGCTTTCACACTATCGGCAATAGCAATACTTTTATAATTCGGATCGCTTGTTGTTCCCAGTTTCAAAGTAACACGAGGATCGTAGTGACCGGTTAAGTTAAGCAGTGTATCACAAATAATTTGCTTGTCAGCCAGTTCGTAAGGATAATACTTGCTGGTAGCAATCAGTTTCTGACCTGTCGCTTCGTTATATTTTGGCACGGTACCAGTGAACACCTGAACAGCATATTCGTGCTGAAAGTAGGAATAACTCAGGTTCTTTCTGGCAGTACCCCAGAAATTGTTGTATTCTGAAAAAGCTGCATCCTGTGAACCTCCGGCTATACTAACTACTGCATCATCATCAGTTGTCTGAAATGATTTACTTGCTGCATCTATCAGTTTGGGAGCATAGTCAGTCACAAAATTAGTTTTATTTGACAGCGATGCATAGTTACGAACCAGTACAGCATAGGCAAATTTGATCCATTTATCCTTTTTACCACCATAGATAAAATCGTTGGCGCTGATTTTTGTTCCGTATTCATGATTATCGGCTTTTTCGAGCAATTCAATTGCTTTGTATGCCCAATCCTGAATTTGTGTATATACATCTTTCTGATAATCATAATCATGCGAAAGCAAACCTTCAACAAAGGCCTGTTTCATAGGCAGTTCACCGTGTTCTTTGGTCAATGCATCCCATGAAAATGCTTTCAGTGCATAACCAATACCGGCTAAGGTCCAGTCCTCGTTTTTGATTGATTGATTAATCATATTTTCGAGGTTCATACCCTGATTCCAATAGGTCATACGCCATATTTCACCACCGTTGTCACTACCTTCCGAGTAATAGTGTGTAGCAAAAGAAGTGAATGAAGTAGTTCCCATCATTTGTGTCATAGGAGCTAATGCTCTGCCATCCCAATACATTCCCTGATATTGCTGTGTAATTCCGGCCAAATAAAGGTAACCCTCTACATAATCAGGTGCATCCACATTCTTGTTGACATCCAGATAGTCCTCGCAGCCGGGAGCAACAAGCAGGAGCAGGGTAACAATTAATGCTGATATCTTTTTCATATATTTATTTCTCATTTTAGTATTTATTAATTAAAAGTTAAACTAAATCCAACCGAAATTCCTCTTGGATTTGGCAATGACCAAACATCGTATCCTTCACCACCGGTACCTCCGGCAGCAGCCGAAACAGTATTTCCAACGGCATCAATACCTGAGTAATTTGTCCATGTCAACAGGTCATTTCCTGCAACATAAACATCGCAATTGCTTAAAATACGCGTCTGTTTAAGTACCTTGGTCGGAATTCTGTACGAAAGTCTGAGTTCCTGAAGTCGAAGATAATTAACATTCTTTTCCAGCCAGTCTTCGTCATTTCCACCATAGATGGAAGTTCCATAAGCCGGATAGTCAACAACGATGTTATTCACCGTCGGATTAGCCGTGTTTTCGTTACCATCTTTCAAAACTCCGTTGAAGACAACGGGACTACTTTCTCTCAAACTAACAGATTCAAGACTTGTACCGGTTGTCATCATGGTGCGTTTTGTTCCATTTACTACTGTAGCACCAAAACGTCCGGAGAACATGGCCGATAAACGGAAACCGCTGTAGTTGAGACTTGTTGAAAATCCGAAACGGATTTTAGGTTCACGATCTCCAATAACGCTCCATGTGGTTGAAACTTCAGGCAGACCTGTTGTCGGATTAATTAAAATCTGTCCTGCATCGTTGCGCATATATGCACGTCCGGTGAGGGTAGTGATAGGATGACCTACCATGATACCGTTTCGAATATTTCCCGAGTTCCAGGTATATGCATTATAGTATTCGCTTACATTTTTCGGGAGTGAAACCACTTCCGAGTTAGTGTGCGACGCGTTTACACCTACATTCCATCTCAGTCCTTTCGGTCCGCGGATAATGTCGCCATCGATGTGTGCTTCCCAGCCCCAAGTGTCAAATGTACCTACGTTCATGTTATTCAGCACGAAACCGGTTGCATAACTTAAACGGAAACCTTTTACAATCTGGTCGGCGCAATGAGTTTTGAAATAAGTGAAGTCAGCATTAATTCTATCGTTTATGGCACGGGCTTCAAAACCTATTTCTTTGGATGTTGTCATCTCAGGACGAAGGTTTTTGTTTGGTCCGGTGAAGTAATACTTGAAACCACCTCCGGTCATATTGGTTGATATTAACTCGGGATTAATTTCGAGCGGGCCGGCATCTTTACCTACACGGGCAATAGAACCACGGATTTTTAGAAAATTAAGTGCCTTAACTTCTTTCATAAACGGCAACTCAGTTACAACGAATGAACCTTCAACAGCCGGATAGAAGAAGCGGTTATTTTCAACAGGCAAAGTCGAGGACCAGTCGTTACGTCCGCGTAAAGTTACGAAAGCCAAGTTGTTGTAACCAAATTCCATCTGTGCCGAAATAGCCTGAACACGGCGCATGGTTGTTCTCTGTTTAGTAGTCACAGTAGCCGGAGTACAGTTGTTGATCGACTGAAAATCAGCGATAATAAATTTTGAACCATTTGTAGCCAAACGGGTGATACCATTTTCTAACTGGTGATAACCAACCTGAGCCGAGAAGGATAATTTATCTTTAAAGAAATTATTGTTGTATCCTGCAATGATATTCAAAGTAGGATCTGAGAAGTTGGCTTTTACAATGTTATATTCACCGGTACCATTATTGTTGGCATAATAATACGGGTGAGATGACGTGATAAAATCCTGCATACCTACGTCCCAACCTATCTGAGCGCGTACAAAAGTATTTTCAAAGGGTTTTACAGTTACTGCTGCGTTGGACAGGAAACGATCTGACTGATCGTAGAATTTGTTTTTCTGCAATCCAAACAAGGGGTTCAGAAGATCCGTATCGGTGTAGTAATTCGGTCTTCTCATATGAGTACCGTCTGCATCCATATAATTTGCCATATTATCTACCACCGGCCATCTCATAGCCATGTACAATGGTCCGTCAGTACCTCTCAAGGCCTTATCGTTTGTTGTATTGGTATACTGCATAGATCCTTCGAATTTTAACCATTTAGTAATTTCGGCCTGACCTGTGAGTGACAAATTGAAACGGCTATAACCTGTCGTTTTTACCACTCCTGTCTGATCGAGGAAAGAAGCAGCCGCCCTGATTGTGGTTTTATCAGAGCCACCGTCAATAGAGATATTGTGCTTGCTTGTAAATCCGGTTTGCATTACAGCGTCCACATTATTGTACAGTTGCATTCCCCTTGGGTATAATCCTCCGTACTGATTGGTATAAAAATAGTTTGTAGTACCGTAGGCACCATTTGAATATTTATCCTGTATTTCGGGATACCCATAAGCTTCATCCCAGCGGAACATATTGCTGTAAGTTACCTGTCCTTTTCCGCTTTTACCTTTTTTGGTAGTAATGATAATTGCACCATTGGATGCGTCGGAGCCATAAAGTGCGGCTGCGGCAGCTCCTTTCAATACTGTCATCGACGCAATGTCTTCCGGATTGAAGTCATTACCACGGGATGAGAAGTCCAGGTTACGTGTGGAATACTTTTCAACACCCGAAAAGGCTATCGGGTCGAAAGTAGAGTTATTCATCGGAATACCATCTATAACATACAGAGGTTGATTATTTCCGGAAATTGAAGTTACTGTACGCAGTACTACAGTTGTTGATGCACCCGGTGCTCCACCCGTAGAGGTTACTGACATACCGGAAACACGTCCCTGTAAAGCTGAGATAAAATTATCCCTCCCCGATTCTGCTATTTCGCTCGCTTTCACATTTTGCGCGGATGAACCAACGGCTCTTGCTACACGTTTCATACCGAATTCAGCAGTAATTTCTACCTCGTCAAGTGTTTTTGCATCTTCATGCATTGTAATAGTGAGGCTAGTCTGACCAGACAACGGTATTACCTGTTTGGCATAACCAATGTAGGTAACAATCAGATTACCTTTGGCAGGTACAGCCAAAGTGAACTGACCTTTAGCATTCGATGTGGTACCGACACCGGTTCCTTCAATCAAAATACTTACACCGACTACCGGTTCGGCATTTTCGTCGACCACCGATCCTGTCAGCCGGTTCTGAGCATAACAAAAAATCATCATCGTAAGAAACAGCTTCGTAACCGGATATTTTCAATATAAATATCACATATTTTTGATACTAACTGCCTGCAAATTTAAACAAATTTTACTAAGAATACTTAACATGATGAAATTTAACAGTATTTTTGTCATTCATCTCCACGTAACTCTGTAATTTGAAAAACTAACTTATTCATCTACATTCCTGACAATTTACCTATTATTTCACCAACTGTTTGAATTAGTATTTGTTAGGCGTTTTTTGTTAATTATCGTTCATGGCAATTAACACTCCAGTTCAATCTAAAACTATTCGCAGATTGAATTCCGGAGAAGTGATGTTGAAGGATATTTTAAAGCGAAATTCACAAAAAAGGTTTGTCTGTAAGGTTTGATATTCTTATCGCACGATGCTGATGGAACAGTCATCATGTGCTGAAATCAAAAAAAATATCTGGTACAAGGTGATATGCCATTTACAAAAAAGATGATAATACTAATTACATTTTTTCCGACACAAACGGTTAACATATTTGAACAATATTTGATGAATTTGGTTATTTTTATAATAGCCATTTCTTTCTAATATTTCATTAAGGTCATTTACCCTGTTAGCAGGTTATTGGCATTCCTGATAATATACAGTATAAATACTGGTAAACTACGTTAGGTTAATCTGATTTTTATATAAGCGAATACACCGAAAAAATAATCGGATTAGCTGTACCCGCTTTACAAAATATATTGTTTCAATTTAACCAAATCGTGCGGCGTCAGCACAATAAACTCCGACTTATAAATCATGAAAAATATAATTAACCTCCAATGAATTAAACACAGTCACACACCTAACAGTAACCGGTAGTATGGATGCACGGGACATTAAAACCATGCGTGATTTAATGCCTGTATTAACATCGGTTGATCTGTCAGGTGTCAATATCGCAGCTTACACCGGTATTGCAGGAACATACAATACTTCGAACTATACCTATCCTGCCAATACTTTTCCCCGAAACGGATTTTATAATAAATCCAATCTTTCAGAAATTATTTTACCGGCTAATCTGACTACAATAGCCCGTTCTGGATTAAACTCATGCACTTCGCTGGCTGCTGTAAGTTTACCTTCGGGAATGAAAACAATCGGTTATCTGGCATTCAGGAACTGTAGTTCATTGAATAATATCACCATTCCTGCAACCGTAAATGTTATAGATACAGCCGCATTCCTTAATTGTGAATCATTGTCTGATATTGATATACCGGCATCTGTTACATTCATTGGTAATACCGCTTTTATTGGAACGAATGCCAATATAAGTGTAAATAGCTCAAACGCTTATTATTCGAGCGAAAACGGAGTATTATATGATAAGAATAAGACAATTCTGATGTTTTGCCCGCCAAAAAGCTCCAGTGGTTTTAAAATACCCGCATCGGTCACCGAAATTGACATTGACGCATTTTACAACTGCAGTTTGCTTGATAATATCACGCTGCCAAATTCACTGACTACGATTAAACAATGGGCTTTTGAAAATTGCACCGGGCTGAGTTCTGTGACAATACCTGCCAGCATTACACAAATTCAGGGTTATGCCTTTTATAAATGTTCAGGCTTAAACACCATATTTGCAAGATCTGTAACACCTGTCGATTTATCTGCTTCAGATAGTGTGTTTAAATATGTTGATGTCGTTAATTGCACGTTATATGTTCCTGCAGGTTCAAAATCGTACTATCAAAACGCGGTACAATGGAAAGAATTTCAGAATATTGTGGAAGAGGATATTACGATTGATCTGAATAAGGCATTAACAGCCTGGTATCCATTCAACGGGAATGCAAATGACGAAAGCGGCAATGGAAATAACGGAACAATATATGGAGCAACATTAAGTCCGGACAGATTTGGAAAGGAAAACAAGGCATATTATTTTAATGGCAGTAATTATATCACCATTGACGGCATTATTGATGATTTGTATAACAAGGAAAGTTATTCTGTAACCGGCTGGTTTAAGTCAGCGGCACCTGAATATAAAGGAACAATATTTTCATTAAACAAAGAAAAAAATATAATCGGGCAAAACATATCGATGATCGTCTGGGAAAATAATCTGACATATTACAGCGATTCAATTACAAATAGTCAATACCATTTAACCCCTTTTGATAATAATATCTGGCACTTCTTTGCATTAACGTTTACGAAAAATCAAATCAGCCGGTTATATATTGACAATAACATATTGCATCACACCTTTATAAGCAATAATAGTATAACCCCAAACAGCATGGCATCCATAGGTCAGGAATGGGATAATGACTGGACTTCAGATTTTTTCGTTGGCTGGATAGATGATATAAGGGTTTACAGCAGGATACTAAATTCGTCGGAAATAAACAATCTTTATATGGAAACCGCGACAAAAGTTGAGAATATCTCGAAAAACAACCTGTATGTTTACCCTAATCCTGCAAATAAAGGATTTTATCTATCCCGGGATTTGTCATCAGAAAATATTTCATTATATGATATGCAGGGGGTAAATGTCCTGAATATTTCTAATCCCAGCCATTATGTAGATATCAGCAATCTGCAACAGGGTGTTTATATTGTTAGGTTGAGAACAAGAGCTGGTGTTTACTCCGGTAAACTGATAAAGAAATAATTCAGTGAGCAGACAGGTGAACATGTAAGCAAGACAAACAAGTATGCGGAGTAAATAACTAAAACAGATATTCGGTTAAACCATTTATATTGCATTCCCATGTATTCTTGATTAATTATAAAAAAAGTAGGAAGCGAATACAATCTATTTTTCAGACCTTCGTAGTGAGACTTTGTTGTATGAACTTTGTAAAAACGTAAATGTATAGCTAACAGAAAAAAATACTGAAAAATATTTTGGTACCCTATGCCTTAAAATCCGGGGATAATTCGTTTTCTACTTATGTAGCGCCACTTCCGACAGATCGCAGAGTGCCATCCGTGGATAAAATTAAGGTACAGCGTACCGAAACAGGTGCAGAAATGATTTAGGAATAAGTTCAAATTTACACACTTTCCACATACACCTGACCAGTTTCGTAGCGGACTACCCGAACTGCAGATCCTTTCTCAATAAATGCTCCGTCGGTAGAAACTGCATCGTACACCTTATCATCAATTCGTACCTTGCCCGACGGGCGCAATACTGTATGCGCCTTTCCGGTTTTATTTATCAGACTGGTTTCATTCATCGATACACCGATATATCCCTGCTCTTTTTCGAGCGACGTATTCAAAGCCAGTTTTCTGAAAATTCCCTTACTGCCTATTTTACTGCTCAGATAGAGCATAGCCGCAAAACCAAGCACCATGCCACATATTACCGTGAGCAATGCTTTGGTCACTACAGATGATTGTACAGGTCCAAAATTAAAATCAACGTTATTGAGAAGACTCAGTGTAAGCCCCGCCACAACCAGTACAATACCTCCGATACCTGTTATGCCAAAGCCGGGTATAACAAAAATCTCCACCAGTATCAGACCCACCCCTATGACGAACAGCAGAATTTCCCAGTTGGCAGCCAAACCATCGATATAGAGTGGTGCAAAGTAAAGTATAGCTGCACCAATGGCTACAATGAGGGCAAAGCCTATTCCCGGCGACTGCATTTCGAAGTATATGCCACCGATTATAAGCATGATAAGAATGCTCTGCAGGATAGGGCTCATCAGAAATCCGCGCGCATTATCCCAGAAACCGGGTTTGTACTTTACCAGCTGGTAGGGCTCCTTACCCATTTCCTTCTCAATCAGCTGTCTGATACTTTCCGCTTCGCCATCGCAATATCCGTATTTAATAGCTTCTTCGGTGGTAAAGGTGAGAATTTTACCCGAGTCACTCACATTGGGTACCACGGTACGCTCGTCCACCATAGCTTCGGCTATCAGCGGATTACGCTTCCAGACATACGAAGTGTCGGTACCGTTCACAATCGTATCACGTCCGTGGGATTCGGCAGTAGCACGCATGGTAGCGCGCATATACGACTGGTATTTATCGGGCATCTTCTCACCCGTCTGATTGACCACGGTAGCCGCTCCAATGGTTGCACCACGACGCATGTAAATTTTATCACAGGCAATAGAAATCAGCGCTCCCGCTGAGGCAGCATTGTTATCAATGAAGACGTACACCGGAATATCACTGTTTAGAATTTTGGTACGGATTGAGTCGGCATACATCACCTCGCCCCCGTAGGTATTCATTTCGATGATGATGGTGCTTGCGTTTAATTTTTTAGCTTCTTCAAACCCTTTTTGAATATAAATCCAGGTTGTACTACCCACATTTTTTTTTAGATCGATAGAAAAATAAAGTTTGGACGCTGACACAGCCCCTGTAAAAAGCCCTACGAGGACAAAACTTAAAAAAACAAAATATTTTCTCATTGGTTAATAATATTTTGTACAAATATAGTGAAATTTAAAACATAATGTTTATATTTGTATCGGAAAGGTTTACCCCTTTTCAAAAGAGTTCTTTTATACAATATTATTCAGTATAGACAACTGACAATCACATGACTACTTCTGAGAAGAAGAAGTCTTTTTTCAAAAAGAATTCGTTTTTAAATTATTTATTCACACACAAAACTAAAAACGAAATGGAAAACGTTCAATTTGAAAAAGACCTTGTAGCGTTACAAAACAACATGAGAAATTTCGCATTCTCGTTAACGCTTAATCGTGATGATGCCGAGGACTTACTGCAAGACACTACACTTAAGGTGCTGGACAATCAGGACAAATTTACGAGTAATGTAAATTTCAAAGGTTGGGTTCTTACGATAATGAAAAACATTTTCATCAACAATTATCGCAAGATCGTTCGCAATCAGACTGTTTTTGACAGGACAGACGATTTGCATCATTTGAATTTGCCGCAGAATTCCGGTTTTGACACCCCTGAAGGCGCTTTCTCCTTTGGTGAAATCAGCAACAGCATTGATTCATTCGCAGATGAATACCGCATTCCTTTTTCCATGCATGTACAGGGATACAAGTATGAAGAAATTGCCCAAAAGATGGATTTACCCATCGGCACCGTGAAAAGCCGCATTTTCCTTGCCCGCAAAAGGCTTCAGGAACAACTGAAAGATTATAAGTTCTGACAACTAAAAGAAATGTCAATAATAAAAAGCCTTCAAATAACTTTGAAGGCTTTTTTGTTTCTTAAATTCGAAGGGATTACTTTTTAAACTTCGAAAGTAACCATAAAAATACCACAGCTCCTACGGTTGAAGTAATCAAACTTTCAAGCAAACCTCCACCGGCATTAATGTGCAAAATGTCAAAAATCCAGCCACCAAGGACACCTCCGATTATTCCCACCACCAGGTTAACGACCAATCCGAAACCGCCGCCTTTCATTAATTTCCCGGCCAGATAACCGGCCAGCGCTCCGATTACAATAAACCATATTATTCCCACACCCCAATTCTTTTATATTGTTAGTGTTAAAATTAAAATCCGCGACAAATATAAGCAAGATTCAAGTTGTAAATGCAACTTTAATGATTTTTAATTTATTTGTTTATAAGTATGTTGGCGAAAAAATCGAGGATAACTTTTTTCGAGCTCGA
>JAFNAU010000121.1 GCA_017860335.1 Bacteroidota bacterium | reverse complement strand
CTGTCAAAATGACATTTTTAATTTTTTTAGTTTACTTTGAAGCATGAACAAGCCTGAAAATGACAGGAGATTGAAAAAAATGATTATTTTTGCAAGTTAAATCTTGTAAATTAGGAAGATAATGCAGAAAATTGATCACAATATACCTGAGCCCACCCTTAGAAGACTTCCATGGTATTTAGCGTATGCCAAGTTGGTACAACATTCGGGTGAACCGTTCCTGTCATCTACCCAGATAGCCACCAATATTGCTGTTGACGCCTCCAAAGTTGCAAAAGATTTATCCTATGTTCAGATTTCGGGTCGGACAAGGGTTGGGTATGAAGTGAATGAGTTGGTGAATGTCCTTGAGTCGTTTCTGGGATTTACCAATACGCATAAAGCATTTTTGTTCGGTGTGGGTAGTCTTGGTGGCGCCCTGTTGCACGACGACGGGATGAAACAATTCGGGCTGGAAATAGTTGCAGGTTTCGATGTCAAATATGAACTTGCCGGAACCAGCATCAACCGGGTCCCTATTCATCATATTGATCATTTCAGGGAATTGCAGAAACAAACGCTTGTAAACATCGGGGTGCTTACTGTTCCGGTGGATAAGGCGCAGGAAACAGCAGAGATGATGATAGATGGCGGAATTCAGGCAATCTGGAATTTTACTCCTTTCAGAATACGTGTACCGGATAATATCATTGTACAGAACACCTCCATTTACGCGCATCTGGCAGTGATGTTTAACCGATTGAACGAACTAAACTCAAAAATTCAGGAAAAATGAAGATATTTGCTATTGGTCAGAATTATGCCGAACATAACAGGGAACTGAATAGTCCCGATCCCAAAGAGCCTGTAATTTTCATGAAGCCCGATACGGCTGCATTGAAAAATAACAAACCCTTTTACATTCCCGATTTTAGTTCGGAAGTACATTACGAACGGAATTAATCGTAAAAATTAGCCGTCTTGGCAAAAATATAGCGCCCAAATTTGCGCATCGCTACTACGAAGAAATTGGTTTGGGAGTGGATTTTACAGCCCGTGATATACAGAGAAGACTGAAAAGTGAAGGAAAACCATGGGAAATATGTAAAGCATTTGACAATTCAGCCGTAATCGGCAGTTTTTTACCCAAAGTGGAATTTGCAGATACGATATGATATTTCCGGTTGATGAAATTATCGCCTACATCAGCAGGTATTTTACGCTGAAAATAGGTGATATCTTATTCACGGGCACCCCGGTTGGTGTTGGGAAAGTGAATATCGGCGACCATCTCGAAGGTTTTATACAGGATAAGAAAATGTTTGATTTTAAGGTAAAATAAACATTTAATTCCAGCCTTTGACAAACATTCTGAAAAAATAATTGTTGAATATATCCGTTATTAAGAGGAGATACATAAAATACGAGTTGAACGCATGAAATACAAATTTTTCGCCCTTTTGCTGAATATTATTCCTTTCCTTACGTTGTCTGCGCAAAACACAACAGTAGAGAAGCATGTGATAAACTGGACAGGAATTGAAACCTGGCAAGCCGAAAAATCCAGCAAAAAAGTTCTTTCGTTTACAGGTGCACAATATCCGTTGGAGAATGATTTGCCGTATTTTGTCGAAACGCTCGTCTGGGATAGAAATTACAGCAGCAAGGTTCAGATTGAAAATCTGGTCTATGCCGACCTGACAATCTCCGAAACAAATGTCCTGGAAAGTGAAAATATTCCGCATGAAGCTGGAATACAAACTTTTATATCGCACGAAAAGGGCTATTCTTACCTCAGTGTACGTTTGCTGCCGTTGATTATGTCTGAAGGAAAGGTGAAGAAACTGATCAGCTTTGATCTGAAAATCGAAAAATCGTCAAAACCACTCAAAGCTCCGTCTTCTGTTCATTCTTATGTCACCACATCTGTTCTTGCGTCTGGTAAATTTGTAAAGATTAAAATAAAAGATAGCGGCATTTACAAACTGACCTATGAAGCCCTGAGTTCGATGGGTGTAAATCCCGCAAATGTAAGGATTTTCGGCTACGGAGGTGCTTTGCAGGAACAAAATTTTCTGATGCCAAAACCGGACGACCTCCCCGAAGTTGCTATCTGGATGGAAAAAGGCTCTGACGGAGTATTCAATGCCGGTGATTACATCCTTTTTTATGGACAAGGAATTGTTAAATGGAAATACGATTCGTCCAAAGAAGTATTTGTTCACACACTGAACAACTATTCAACCGATGCTTATTATTTCGTTACATCGGATGCAGGCATCGGAAAGAAAATTACCGAACAAACCATCGAAGTTCCAGAGAATACAATACCGGAGACAGTCACTGAATTTGAAGATTATCAGGTATATGAACTCGAAAAGCAAAATCTGGCACAAACCGGAAAAGTGTTTTACGGAGAAACATTTTCGGATGTACTTTCCTATAATTTCCCGTTTTCCTTTCCAAATGTAATTAAAACTGCGACTACAAAAGCTCGTTTAGATGTGGCTGCCATCTCCAGTGAAAATTCCTTCTTTGTTCTGAAACTGAATGATACACAACAACAGACAGTTACTGTATTGAAAAAAAGTATCGACAACTACGAAGTAGGCCGAGATGCAAATGTTGTTTTTACTTATACTCCTTCAGCCGATAATCTGATTTTCAATCTGTCCTATACAAAAACCACTCCCGTTTCAAGAGGATATCTCAATTATCTGGAAGTGAACGCACGTCGTAGTCTGACTATGGCAGGAGCTGTCATGTTTTTCAGAAATACCGATTATCTCAATTTCGGAACTTACAATCGATACCAATTATCCGGAGCGGGTCCCAATGTTCAGATATGGGACGTAACCGATCCGTTGAATATCAAGCGAATCGTGACTGCACGCGCAAATAATGTTCTGGAGTTTATCGATACGAACAGTACGCTGAAAGAGTATGTTGCCATTGATGCAACTTCGGCAGCAGCTTTCCAGCAACCATCTGTAGTGGGCGAGGTGTCAAATCAGAATTTACACGGAATGCAGAACGCCGAGATGGTTATTCTAACTCACCCATCGTTTATCAGTCAGGCCGAAAAACTAGCTCAGGCACACCGCGATAAAGATAGCATGACAATAGCAGTGGTAACAACCGAACAGGTTTACAATGAATTTTCGTCCGGAACACCTGATGCTACAGCTTACCGATGGGTAATGAAAATGCTTTATGACCGGGCGATGGCATCCGGTAATCCTTCTGCAGCACCCAAATATTTATTGTTATTCGGTCGGGGTTCATATGACAACCGGGGAATAATTCTTAATTCGGGTAATAACTTAATCCTTACCTATCAGGCTGATATGTCGCTGGATGTGGTTAAATCGTACGTTACCGATGATTATTTTGGTTTTTTGGACGATAATGAGGGCTTGCAGATTTCATCGCACCTGCTGGATGTGGGTGTTGGCCGGTTTCCGGTGGTGACCACTCAACAAGCCGACGATGTGGTAAACAAGACAATCCACTACATGGAAAATAAGGAAAAAGGCAACTGGAAAAATCAGATATGTTTTCTGGCTGACGATGGTGATGGTGCTTTGCATATGCGACAGGCTGACAGTATTGTTTCGCTTGTTTCAAGAGCTAATCCCGGTTATCAGTATAATAAAATTTATCTCGATTCTTATCTTCAGGAGGTGGCTGCCAGTGGCGAGTCTTATCCGCTGGCAAAAACGAAATTTCATAATATGCTGAGTTCTGGTGTGTTTCTGCTCGATTATACCGGACATGCCAGCCAGCTGGGATGGACCAACGAACAGATTTTAACCACTGCGGATATTAAAGAAATGTATAATACGAGGTTACCTTTCTGGATAGGTGCAACCTGCGATTTCATTCTCTTCGATGTTAAGGAAATTTCAGCAGGAGAACATGTGCTGTTAAATCCGGCCGGTGGTGGAATTGGACTTTTTTCGGCTGCCAGAACGGTGTATGCTTCACAAAACGAGAAACTTAACCGCTACCTAACAGTTAATCTGTTCAATAAACAGAATGGCAAGTACAATACACTTGGCGATGCAGTAATGAAAGCAAAAAATCAGGTTGGAGGCGAAATTAATAAATTATCATATACTTTGCTCGCCGACCCGGCATTGCGACTCAACTATCCTACAAACTACAATGTAGTTACCGCAAAAATCAACAATCACCCCGTACAGCCTACAGATACACTTCGTGCACTGTCGGTAAACTCTGTTGAGGGATACATTGCCGATGAAAATGGAAATAAAATTTCCGGATTTAACGGTAATCTGGAAGTTACAATCTATGATAAGGTGCTAAAGATTACCACGTTGAACAATCACGGGGATGGCTCACTGGCCTATCTCGACCGTCCAAATATATTGTACTCCGGAAAAGCGAAAGTTGAAAACGGCACATTTTTATTCTCTTTTATGGTGCCCAGAGACATCAAATACAACTACGGAACCGGCAGAATTAGCTATTATGCCAATGACTCGTTGCTCAACAGCGAAGCACAGGGATATTACGAAAACTTCATTGTTGGCGGAAGTTCTGGTTTTAACGTGAATACCGACACAGTCGGTCCTGAACTGAAAGTTTATCTGAATTCCGATAATTTTGTTTCAAGGGGTAAAGTGAATGAAGCACCTCTGTTTTTTGCAAAAATCTCTGATATTCATGGTGTTAATACTGTGGGAAGCGGTATTGGCCACGACCTGCGACTTGTTATTGATGATAATCCAAATACTTCGTACATACTGAATGATTATTATGAAGCCGAAACGAATAGTTTTAATTCGGGTTCGGTAAGGTATAAATTACCAGTAATGACTGAAGGAAAACACACCCTGACATTTCATGCTTGGGATTTGCTGAATAACTCATCGCAGACAACTCTGGAATTTGAAGTTGTTCCTGGACTTACCCCAATCATCTTCAATGTGTATAATTATCCCAATCCCGTAAAAAGCCAGACACAGTTTGTGGTAGAACACGACAGACCCGAAACAATTCTGGAAACGACAGTTGAACTTTTTGATATGATGGGACGAAAAATATGGTCGCTTAAGCAAAACAGTGTCGAAAATCTGAAATGGTATCGTGAGGATACATCGCTCAGTCAAGTGAAACCCGGAATTTATATTTACAGAATATCTATCAAAACAGCCAACAGTGAGTTGACCTCAAAAGCAAACAAAATTATAGTAACCGGACAATAAAAGCGAAAATTTGCGTTTATATAATTCTACAGATCCACATTATACCAAAGTTTTAAAAAGTGACAGAAAAATAAGCATTTAACAAACCGTTAAACTGTGAGTAAAATAAATTATCTTTGCAAAAAATAAAATACATTACAAAACAAAATATTACGAAACAGATGAAAAAGACCTATTTAATCTTATTCTCGTTGTTATTAATCACTCTTTCTTCCTTTGCACAAACAACAGTTAACGATCAGTTAAACCCTCTGATTACAGGAGTTCCTTCTTTGACAATTACCCCAGATGCCCGTGCAGGTGGTATGGGTGATGTCGGAGCTGCCACTACTCCCGATATGAATTCGCAATACTGGAATCCAGCAAAATACTCATTTATGACCAGTCCGGCCGGATTATCGTTTTCCTTCACACCTTGGCTCAGGAGTTTAGGAATCAATGATATCAATCTAAGTTATTTGACCGGCTACTGGAAATTTGATGAGTTGTCGTCAGTCAGCGGTTCGTTGCGCTATTTTTCGCTGGGTAGCGTTCGCCTTACCGACGAACAGGGCAATGATCTGAATATGGATGCTCAACCCAATGAACTAGCACTTGATGTGTCGTATTCAAGACTTCTTTCAGACAATTTGTCGGCTGCAGTTGGTTTTCGTTACATTCGCTCGGACCTGAACAATGGTGCAAATGGTGCAGGTGGAATCGAAATGTTTCCCGGAAATGCATTCGCTGCTGACATAGCCACCTACTATAAAACTCCCATTTCGATGGCTACCGGTGATGCTAATCTTGCATTCGGGTTGAATATATCGAATATCGGTTCCAAAATATCGTATGACCTCAATGAAACCAGCATTTTTATTCCAACTAATTTAAGACTTGGTGGCTCGTTCGAATATCCGTTCGACGACTATAATAAAATTTCATTCAGTGCTGACATCAATAAACTGCTGGTACCCACCCCGGTAAAACCGATCGGTGACGAAACCTATGAGTCGCAGTCTTATCTGGATCGCAAAGCTCTATATGATCAGACAGGACCTATTGCAGGTATTTTCAAATCGTTCAATGATGCACCGGGCGGCATGTCGGAAGAGCTGAAGGAAATCATGTGGTCGGCGGGCGCTGAGTATGCATACAATAACCAGTTTTTCGTACGCGGAGGATATTTCAATGAAAATGCAATGAAAGGTAACCGTAAGTATTTCACTGCCGGAGCCGGGTTTAAACTAAATGTTTTTCAGCTCGATGTAGCCTACCTCATTTCGGTTGCCCAATCCAACCCGCTTGATCAGACATTGCGATTTTCGCTCGCATTCGACTTGAACGGTCTCACTGATCTTATGCGATAAAATTTGTTGAAGATAAATACAGAAAACGGTTGTGTCAGTTGGTTGATATACAACCGTTTTTTAGTTTAAGACAGATTAGTAAAATTCAAGCAACCATTCAAAATAAAAATATAAACAGATGAAGATCAGAGTTGGTTTTGGATATGATGTACATGCATTTGCACCTGAACGTGAGTTATGGCTTGGTGGTGTGAAAATTGAACATAATCTCGGTCTGCTGGGACATTCCGATGCCGATGTGCTAATACATGCGCTCTGTGACGCATTGCTCGGTGCTGCAAATATGCGTGATATCGGTTATCACTTCCCGGATACTTCCATACAGTATAAGAGTATTGACAGTAAGTTACTCCTGATGGAAACCATGTTACTTATTCGGGGGAAAGGTTACGAATTTGTCAATGCCGATTGTACTGTTTGTGCCGAACAACCCAAACTTAATCCGCACATACCTTCCATGCTGCAGACGCTTTCGGGAGTGATGGGTGTCGATGAAGACGATATCTCGATTAAGGCAACAACCTCCGAAAAGATGGGATTTGTAGGACGGCAGGAAGGAATTGCTGCTTATGCTACCGTATTGATTCAGAAACAGTAAAACCAGGTTATCATTTTTGTAAATCGGCCTATAAATTTTATCTATCGTTTTTACTGATTATTTAATTTAATTTTGTGTCATAAAAAATCATTTAAATTTAATTATTATGTCAGTATTAGTAGGAAAAAAAGCACCGGCAGTAGCTGGTAAAGCCGTAGTAAATGGCAACGAGATAGTAGATAACTTTTCACTGGAAAATTATAGAAGTTGTTGGCGCTTCAACCGATTCGGAATTTTCTCATTGGAAATGGCTCCAGACACCTCAAAATCAGGGCGGAATTCAGGGTGTAAAATACCCGATTTATGCTGACCAGAACATGACAGTGTCAAAAGCATACGATGTACTGGCCGGATATGAAGAATATACCGAAGAAGGAGAACTGGTTTTTGTCGGAGCACCTCAGGCTTACAGAGGTTTATTTTTAATCGACAAGGAAGGCGTAGTACGTCATCAGGTTGTCAATGATATGCCACTCGGGCGAAGCGTTGACGAAGTAATCAGAGTGCTTGATGCTTTGCAATTTACAGAAGAATATGGAGAAGTATGTCCTGCCAACTGGAAAAAAGGCGATAAAGCTCTCAAACCCACACAGGAAGGAATTTCTGATTATCTGTCACACTAGATTGTAATAACTAATAAAAAAGGCTGTTTTTGGAATAATCAGAAACAGCCTTTTTTTTGCTTAAATTTGCATATACCGGATTATTTTACAAAATTTGTAGTTTAAAACAAAGGGTAAGGACATCTCCCCCTTTAAATATTTTAGAAATGGATATGACATGGCTTTATGCCTTAGTGAGTACGCTTGTTGTTAGCTTGATATCTTTGATTGGTGTTTTTTTGTTATCGTTCAAGACGCAGCAGCTGCATCGGGTACTGATTTTACTGGTTTGTTTCTCGATTGGTGCAATGCTTGGAAATACTTTTTTTGAACTTTTACCCGAATCATTCCTGCATAATGCCGATGCGAGACTGACTGGTTGGCTGGCAATCGGCGGATTTCTGGTGTTTTTTGTCCTCGAGCAATTTCTGCACATGCATCAGCATAGCCACACGAATGGAAAAGAGAATATCAAAACATACGGTTATTTAAGTCTCTATGCCGACTCTATACACAACTTCACCGATGGAATTCTGATAGGAGCAGCCTGGATGTTTACACCCGAAATAGGGCTTGCAACGACATTTGCAATACTGCTGCATGAAATTCCACAGGAAATAAGTGATTTCGGCATATTGCTTCAGGCTGGTTTCTCCAAGCGTAAAGCCTTGTTGAATAATTTTTATGCAGCCTGCACAGCAATTCTGGGTACTATCATCACCCTCGCTGTTGGAGAAGAAGTTGAACATCTCTCCGTTT
>JAFNAU010000288.1 GCA_017860335.1 Bacteroidota bacterium | reverse complement strand
CCGTTTATCAGCCAGGTTGATGAGTTGTTTCAGCAAATCAATGCCCTGTTCTGCTTTGGGTTGCTGACCGGATGTCAGAATTCTGTCGCATCCCAGCTCTATGATTTTCTCCAGACTTTCCAGTGGATTCCGGCACATATCGAAAGCCCGGTGAAAAGTGACACTCATGCCCTTTGCCGCGTCTATCAGTTCCCTGTTACGGATTATATCCACATCGCCGTCAGGGGTCAGGCAGCCGATAACCACACCGTCAGCCCCCAGTTTACGGGCAATGACGATGTCTTTGAGCATGATTTTATGTTCGGTTCGGGAGTAAAGAAAATCTCCTGCCCGTGGGCGAATGATCACATGCAGGCTGATATCGAGCAGCTCGCGGGCTACCGCAATTTCACCGTAGGAGGGAGTTGTACCTCCTTCGGGAATGGCGGCGCAAAGTTCAACCCTCGATGCACCTCCCTTTTGTGCTTCCACGCAACTCGCCACTGAATTGGCGCAAATTTCCAGTTTGTACATTTTTTGTAAGGTTATTAGAACAAAGACAAAAGAACAAAGAGCAAAGACTTTAAAACTGCACTAATAAAAAGTCCCCCAAGGGGGATTTTTGAGGCCTCCTAATACGTTTCTCTCAGATGTTTAATTGTTATATCTGTTTTTTTAGTTTTCTTTAATTCTGGCGAAGTAATTGTGATCACTTTCTTTTGTCCCGGAAGCAAATCAAAAAAATTGTCTGAAAAACGTGCTCCCTGAATAGGTATTTCCACAAAAACATCTTTCGCCAGTTTGCTTGATGACAGGGTAATGGTGTATTTCCCGTCCTCGTATTTCACTGATTTGCTGATAGTCGTTTTCGGTAAATTCAGTTTGTTCGGCCAGTAGAAATAGTAATCTTTCACTGAAATATTTTTACCGTTTTTGTCGCTTAGCCAGGCATGAATTACGCAGTTATATTTTTGATCCTCAGTAAGCAACAGGTCTGTGTCAAATGTTTTCACAATCCGGCTGGTATTGGCTTTCGCGGTTACTGTTTCGCTGTAACTTTTCAGTTTTTTACCCGAGAAATCAATTACCAGAACATTCAGTACGAGGTTGTTTACATCTTCAAGTTTGTCAGACATAGTGAGGTAGCTGAGCTTGTTGTCTTTTATTACCGAACCAAGAGCCACGGGTGCAAACACATCCCGCATTTTGTAATGCTGCGCTTTCCAGTTGTTGTAGTAATCCACACTCGACCACGATACCACGGGCCAGTCGTCATTGAGCTGCCAGAAAAGTGCTCCCATGCAGTAAGGTCTGCCGCGGCGGTTGGCTTCTACGGCTTCCTTCATGCCATTGCCCTGCATTACTAGTCCTACATATACAAAATCTTCGAAGTTTTTCGGAGCATGATAGTACATGTCCATGTATTGCTTAATTACCGTATTGCCAATGCCGCTTTTCTGATGAATTTTCATGACGTCGGAGTTGATGTCGAAATCTTTTTCGGTGGCAAATGTCCGTATGGTTTTCATTTCGGGAAATGACTGAAATCCGAATTCGCTGGCAAAGCGCGGCAACCTTTCGGCCATGGCTTCGAAGGGCATCCGGCCGTGCCACAATCCCCAGTCGTGCACATCACTCGAACGGAAAGATTCCAGGTTGCCCCAGTTGGAGTCGTATGGTGACCCGTGTATATAACTTCGTGTGCCATCGTATTCATTTACCAGTTCGGGTATCAATTTGTGGAATGTTTTATTGTATCCTTCCCGCCATTCCTTGTTGATCTCTGCTGAATATTCCTTATCCCAGCCCCAGTGGTCAAGACCTTCGTCAATTTCGTTATTACCACACCAGAATGCGAGTGAGGGATGGTTGCGGAGTCGTTTTACATTATAAATTACCTCTTCCCTGACATTTGCAAGAAATGCATCGTCCGAAGGATAAGGTACGCATCCGAAGATGAAATCCTGCCACACGAGTATTCCTTTTTCATCGGCCAGCTGATAAAAATAGTCATCCTCATAAGTCCCGCCACCCCACACACGGATAAAATTCATGTTGGCTTCCGTCAGATTCAGCGGAATGTCGTTTACTTCAAAATAAAACGATTTTCCATGTTCATCGGGCTGCTGTACCAGCCGCACTTTTCGTAATCCTGTTTTTTCGGTTTTCTCCGCGATAAGCCGGTCCCCCGAATAAACTTTTGCATAGAAATCGTAGCGGTTTTGTTTTCCCCATCCCGATGGCATCCAAAGTTCCGGATTGTCGATGGTTAAAGCGATGCTGACGTTGTTTTTTCCTTTTTGTAAGACCGCTTGTTTTTCAGCAGTTTGGATTTCTCTGCCATTGAAAACGGCGCCTGTCACAATCTTCACCGGAATTTTGGACGTGGAAAGTATTTCAATCTGATTATCGGTTTGTGCCTGGCCTTTGCTGACCGATAGTTGTTTGACGTAAAGATTGTCAATGCAGGCCTGGTTGTAGAATTGCAGTGCGACAGGTTTCCAGATGCCCATTTGAACGATTCGGATTCCCCAGTCCCAACCAAACTGATAGGGCGCTTTCCGGTTGAAGATGCTTACTTTTTTGTCGCTGTGATCGTTACCGGCAGGATATTCGTATCCGGCTGTCATTCGTGCCGGTTCCATAAGTTTCACGGGCGAATAAAACCGGATGTACAATTTGTTTTCACCGGCACACAGTGAATTTTTCACCGGAATTTTATGACCCACAAACATGTTTTGTGTTTGCAGTATGCAGGAACCATTGAGAAATACATCGGCATGTGTATCCAGGCCTTCGAAAACAAGCAGCGCTTCGTCCGATTTGAGCTGTTCGGGTGTGACAGTGAAGGTTTGTTTGTAGTCCCAGTCCTTTTCTTCGGGCCACTGCACTACGTTCTCGTTGGTTCCG
>JAFNAU010000120.1 GCA_017860335.1 Bacteroidota bacterium | reverse complement strand
GGACCTATACCAAATTTAATACCCGGATAAAGTTCCTGCAATGCTTCCGCCATCAAGTGGGCTGAACTGTGCCAGTAGGCATGTTTGCCTTCTTCGTCGTCCCATTTGTACAACTTAATGGAAGCGTCGGAAGTGATGGGGCGGGAGAGATCCCAGGTTTCACCGTTTACGCCGATAGATAATACTTCTTGTGCCAGCCGTGAGCTTATGCTCTCGGCAATTTGCAGTCCGGTTGTGCCTTCGGCAAACTGACGAACCGAACCGTCGGGGAATGTAATGTTAATCATACTTTTTTTGAACCTTACAAATGGTTTTTTTAATGGTTTTTAATCAGAACTGCAAAGATAGAAAAATTTGCTGAAGTTTTTTGGCTATTAGTGATTGGCTATTGGTGATTAGTGACTGGTTATTCACTTTTTTAGTAATTTTGTTACTCTAAAGTGGTCAACAAATTTCAGACATTGGCACCGCTTACTTACCGATAGGTTGAATTTTACGGCGTACTCCTTTTGAAATCTCAAGAAACAAATAATTGGCTTTCCCTTTATTGAAGAATTCTTTATGTTGATTATACTTGTTTGTTGCATATTCTTTTGATTTTTCAAAAGTTATAAGCGATACTTGATTTTTTGATTGTCCCACCATGGTAGAATCTAATTGTTCATCCGGAAAGAAATCATCCAGGTCCACATCTCCAATCATCGTGGTTTCCAAAAAATTCACATTTCCCCGATTCGAATCGGTATAATACCCTACAAACATGTGACCGGGAATTCTCACAAGTATCGGCTCAATATTAATTGCGCGCAATAATGATGCAAATAACACACTACCGTCTACACAGTTAATTTGTGAAGAATTCAGAGCATCTTCAAAAGTACGTACACGCTGTGAAATTACCACATTACTCGATAAGCTTGTATTTGAAACCGAACTGTAACGGAAATTTCTTTTTTGCAATACATTCCACAAAGCATAAACCTGTTTGTCAACAGCAGCCGCAGTATTCCTTGCCTGATAGCCTAAAAACTTGTTCACAATGCGTGTATTAAGTGCCTCACGAAGTATCTGATCAATCATTGGATGATCTTCGTTTACATAAGCAGCAAAGAAAATTCCGGTATCATGAAATTTTCTGCCTTTGGTATAGTATCCAAGCAAACACTCGTTGATACTACGCACTGAAAATGTTCGTATCTTCCGACCAATTTTCTTGCCATTAATTTCAGCGTCTACTACTACACTTATCGGCTCTGGCTGTGAATTGTTTTTTAATGCTTCGTAATTCCAAATAATATCCGGATAAATGATATAATCAATATCCGATTTCGGCAAATCGAATTCAGATACTGACTGAGCATAAAATTTAGTTTCAGCCACTTCAACTCTCACATGACTCAATGGTTTTGATGAACGAATCCGAACACCTATAATCGATTTTGGATTTCCTAAATACATGGTGTCCGAAGGAATAATTATTTGTGCATCGGTTGTTGCAATAGATAAAATGGCAGAAGGAAAAATATTTCCTCCCAGATCATCGGTTATTTCATAATCATAACGGAGCGATGAATTATTATACACATAGTACCCGGTTAAAGACAACAAGATTACAACAATTATAAGTATACCCCATTTCCGGACTGAAAGATTTTTGCTTTTCATACAAGATGTTTGATTTCCTAAGACAAAGATAACTATTTATTAGCTACAGCTTGTTTTATTCCTGGGGTCTATTCAATAAACTGTGTCAAAAAGGGGAAAATGCATATATTTACCCAATAAAAACAAGTTTACATGAACAAAACAGAAGGATTTGATTACAAAGAATTTGAGAAAGAAGCGTTATTAAAATTGAAGCAAGGTGTTAGCCTGGAAGGCGAGAATGCCATATTGGCACCTCTATTAAAACGACTATTAGAAGCCGGGTTACAGGGTGAACTTGATGGTCATTTGTCAACACCCGATCAATCTAAAAATCGTCGTAATAGCCTAAGTTCAAAGAAAGTAAAAACACATTATGGCAGTATTGAGGTAACAACTCCCAGAGATCGAAATGGAAGTTTCGAACCAGAACTACTGCCCAAACGGCAAACCACCCTTATTGAATAGACCCCACAGTTTATTGAATAGACCCTGCATTTTAACAAATAAGCATTGCGAATTAACAAATATGTATCAGGTATTAACAAGTAAGTGTCAGGAAATAACAAGTGAACGTCAGGATTTAACAACTAAGTGTCACAAATTAAAAAGTAAGTATCATGCTTTATCATGAAAGTACTACATCTCATCAAATCGATACATTAACTCTGATTAATGGTTATTCATCACCATCTTCTCCAATTCTCCCTTGGGAGGGCTGTGAAGTTTCTTCATTCATCCCGCGTTCTGATTTATGGTTTTATCGGTCCTAATTCCTGAATGAAAGAAGAGAGAGTAAATCTTATCGTCAAATGACGACTGAGACAAAAAAACTGATAGGAGACTCACTGATGCATACTTTGCTGACATGTAGAAAGTTACATGGAAGCACGGACATATACTCTCGTCACTTGTCAAAAGTTACGCGGACTCACAATAAGAATTAAATATAGTCTGTAATTCTTTATAATATCTTTATAATAAAATCCATATCTTTGGAACATTAAACTAATCTGTAAAAAAAAACAATCAATTACATGGACGAGAGACAAACTATTCTGATTATAGATGATGAAATTCAGATAAGAAGACTACTCGAAATTAATTTAGCTGCAAACGGATACAAGGTTATTGAAGCCGAGACGGCAAAGGAAGGTTGTATGTTGGCTGCATCAGTCAATCCTATTCTTATTATTCTTGATTTGGGTTTACCCGATATGGATGGGCTGGAAGTGTTGAGGAAATTGCGCGACTGGTACACAGCACCTATTATCATTTTATCTGTCAGAAATTCGGAAGAAGACATTGTACGAGCGCTGGATAATGGTGCAAATGATTATCTGACTAAACCATTTCGAACCCGGGAATTGCTGGCAAGAATACGTGTGGCCACCCATCAGGTTGTTCGTCAGCAAGAAGCAATCATGGTGTTTGACAATATGACAATTGACCTTGTCAGGCACGTAGCCACCAAAAATGGTGAAATTATTAAACTAACAGCCACTGAATTTTCGTTGTTGGCTCTTATGGCCAAAAACGAAGGACGGGTGCTTACTCATGTGTATATTCTTCAGAAAATATGGGGGTATGGATACACCGATCAAACTCAGTACTTGCGGGTTTTCATTGCACAGCTGCGTAAAAAAATTGAAGATGACCCAACTAAACCAAAATTACTGATTACCGAATCAGGCATTGGTTATAGGTTTAGTGGGATATAATAGAAGTTTAACTTTGGAAAAGTTACTTTTTTTTATTGGGAATTTTTACTGTAAAGACAGCTCCGCCATTTACTCCATTGGCAGCTGATACAGAACCATTTTGCGCTTCTACAAACCCTTTTACTATGGACAAACCAAGTCCTGTTCCACCTGCCTTAGCATCTTTCCCACGGTAGAATTTATCAAAAACGGAAGACAACTCCGTTTCGGGAAATCCATGTCCCTGATCGATAACTTTAATGATGAGATTTTCATCAGAAATTTGAATTTTCAATTCAATAGCACTTCCTTTGGGTGAGTGTTGCGTGGCGTTGAGAATAAGATTGTGCAGCACTTGTTCCATCAATCCAAAATCGACATAAATCAACGGGAGGTCAATGGGAATATGTGCTTTAAATGTAAACGGTTCCAGTTCGTTTTTAAGCGATTCGGAAACGGAGTTCACCAAATCATGGACATCGCACCAGTCAGGATGAGGTGTTATCCTGCCTGTTTCTAATCGTGACATATTTAATAAATTCTCAACCAATCGGTTCAAGCGAATGGATGCAGTTTTAATTTCGGAATAAAGCTCTTTTTGAATGGATTCCGGAAGATATTGTTCCAACAGAGTCTCCGAAGAACCCATAATAGCAGCAATTGGGATACGAAGCTCGTGCGAGATTGAGTTAAACAAAGTTTTATACAATTTCTCAGATTCGCTAATCATATACGTTTTTTTGGTTGCATTACGCAATAATTCCCGTTCGTATTTACCAATAATCTGTGCAAGCGACGCTTCCCAAAACTGTTCTTCGCCATGTGTAAAGACCTTAGTTTGTTTTACTACGATTACACCCAATGTACTGCTACTACCAATTAATGGATAAAAGGTGTAGTCATTGGAAGGCAAAGTATTGGTGAATTTACCGGCTTTCAGTGAATTTTTCTCTACCCAGTTGATTATACTCATTTCGCTTTCGGTTAACTGAATCGTAGAATTCTCAATCGGCATAACTTCCAATTGATTAAAGTCATTTTTGACCACGATGCTGCATTCCAATTTAAAATAGCGATTGATAAAATCGTAAGCAATCTTAATCACATCGTCGAAACCCGAAACTGAGTTCAGGTCTTTCGTTAGTTGGTACAGGGCATTGGTGCGTTCCTCTCGAACGCGTATCTTCTTTTCCTGACGTCGGACTCGAGACGTTAATGTTCCATTGACTAATGCCACAATGAAAAACATAAACAACAGCAGAATATCAAGCGGTTTCTCAATATGCAGGGTAAAATGAGGGGGAATAAAGAAATAGTCCCAGATTAATGCGCTTGAGGTGGCCGCAAATAAAACCGGACCCGTTCCATAAAACAATGCCAGCAAAGATACCATGAACAATAGGATAACAGAAATGGTCTGGTAACCAACAATATCTTTTACGTAATAACTTAATATTGATGTTAGGCAGACAATAAGAAAAACGGTCAGGTATTGTCGACTGTGCGATGTGAAAGGGGGAATGGCTGCTTTGACATTGAAGTTATTTTCGATCGGGGTATCTGAGCCTAGTATATAAACATCAATATTGCCACTGTGTTTAATCAACCGGTTTACAAAATTTCCAAGTTTTAATAGTGACTTTACACTGCTCAACCGTGATTTCCCTACAATAATATGCGTAATATTCTCTTTCTGAGCATAATTTACAATCGCTTTGACAATATCATTGTTTGTAACGATTCGCACTTTAAATCCTAATTGTTTGGCAAGATCAATATTCAAATCAAGTTGCTCGTGGTCTTTGGCTGTTAAGCGTTGAGAGGTTTCCACATAAAGGGCTTCGACATTAGCTCCCATGGTGTAGGCCAAATTTTTGGCCCACTTGAGCAAACCGGCCGAAAAGGGACTTACACCGATAGCCACAAGAAAATGCAATCCCGATTTCCATGGTCCACGGATACGTTTGTCCTGCATATAATCATGCAACTGATTATCAACCCGGTCGGCAACAATACGCAGGGACATCTCGCGCAATGCGGTGATATTTCCTTTGCGGAAAAAATTATTTACAGCTTCTTTGGAACGTTCGGGCGTATAGACTTTTCCCTCGGACAGGCGTTGAAGCAGCTCGTCGGGCGTAATATCAACCAGTTCAATATCATCGGAATTTTCAAATATAAAATCAGGTAAGGTTTCACGGATAATCACACCTGTAATTTGTGCAACCGTATCGGTGCGACTTTCGAGATGCTGAACATTGAGCGTGGTGAAAACATTGATGCCGTTCTCCAACAATTCCTGAACATCCTGATAGCGTTTATTATGACGACTTCCCGGTGCATTGGTGTGCGCCAGCTCATCCACCAGAACAATCTGAGGATTACGGGCAATGATAGCATCTAAATCCATCTCCTGCACGGTAGTGGACTTGTATTCTATAGTTTTACGGGGAATAATTTCAAAACCATGCACCAAAGCATTTGTTTCTTTCCTGTCGTGTGTTTCTACATAGCCAACAACAATGTCATTTCCTTTCTTTTTTTCTTCGTGTGCAGCCTGAAGCATGGTGTAGGTTTTTCCTACACCGGCACACATTCCAAAAAAAATCTTTAGTTTACCCCGTTTGTTTTTTTCTTCCTCTTTGACTAATGCAGCAAGAAGTTCATCAGGATTTGGTCTTTCAATTTCGAAGGCTGTCATTTTAGTTCTTTTTGAGTAAAAAATAATATAATTGAATTGTGTCCCGCGATTTCCAAATCGCATTATCTAAACATAAAACACTATTTTAGTTTGTCCAGTTCAATATTTAGCAATAATACATTTACCCGGCTTTCACCCAAACAAGTCAATTGAGGTGCTTCAGTCATCTTTTCAACAAGTGATTTCAACTTTTGTTTCTGCACATTGCTAAAATTCCGTTGATTGAAAGTTATAAATTTATTTTTTCGTTCAGCAACCTGAGCTTTGAGCTTTGCACTGGTCAATCCCAAATTACTACCGCCCGAAGGTAACGGATTATTTCCAATTGCCGAAGGACGCGACGAAAAATAAATAGTACTATCGAATTGTTGTCCGATCAGTTCACTTCCAATTATACAACCTGTGCAATACCTGTAACCAAAAGCGGATATAGTATCCCGGTAAGAATGGTAAAAACCAGGAATATTTTTAATGCAATACCAAATGTTTTCATATTTTTTTTTGGTTCCCCTTTAGGAGCTAGGGTTTTTTTATAAATTAATCAATATATCGATAATTTTTATTCCGATAAACGGTGCAATCAGACCGCCTAATCCATAAATCAACAAATTTTTCGTCAGTGCTTTATTTGCTGAAATTGGTTTATAAGCCACACCTTTCAATGCGAGTGGAATAAGTGCAATGATAATTAACGCATTGAAAATGATAGCGCTAAGAATGGCACTTTCCGGTGAACCAAGCCTCATAATATTGAGTGCCGACAAAGGTCCTTGTCCATTGCTCCCGGCATAGAGCGCAACAGAAATGGCCGGAATAATGGCAAAGTATTTGGCCACATCGTTGGCAATACTGAAGGTTGTCAGCGCACCGCGGGTCATCAGCAACTGCTTACCCACTTCTACCACTTCAATCAATTTCGTAGGGTTGCTGTCTAAGTCCACCATATTTCCGGCTTCGCGAGCTGCCTGAGTTCCTGAGTTCATTGCAATACCAACATCAGCTTGTGCCAGGGCAGGTGCATCGTTTGTACCATCACCAATCATTCCCACCATGTGTCCTTTTTCCTGTTCTTCACGAATACGGCGCAATTTGTCTTCGGGCTTAGCTTCAGCCATAAAATCATCTACACCTGCTTCGGCAGCAATAGCAGCGGCAGTAAGGGAATTATCTCCTGTAATCATCACCGTGCGAATTCCCATTTGACGAAGTTCAGCAAAGCGGTTCTTTTGTTATCTTCGGCCACTACCAAAGGCGTTGCTCCCTGACGCGCCAAGTCGGATACTATATCTATCACTTTTTGAGAATAAACTCCGTTGTTTTCTTCAACAAAAGCCTGAATAGCCTGCGAAGACCCTTTGCGGATATGGTGAACTTTTCCTTCCGGGGTTTTCAAATCCACACCGCTCATGCGCGATTGTGCAGTAAAAGGAATGAAGGTTGCATGCAAATGGGTAATGTCACGTCCACGTATATTGAATTTTTCTTTTGCCAGCACTACAATTGAACGGCCTTCGGGCGTTTCGTCTGAAAGAGAAGAAAGCTGAGCTGCATCTGCGAGTTCCTCAACTTTAATTCCTTCGGCCGGAATAAAGTTGGTGGCCATACGGTTTCCCAATGTTATTGTTCCTGTCTTGTCAAGCAAAAGCACATCCACATCGCCGGCAGCTTCAATGGCACGTCCGCTCGTAGCTATTACGTTGCGCTGAATAAGCCGATCCATTCCGCTGATGCCGATAGCATTCAGCAAACCACCAATTGTAGTTGGGATAAGACAAACCAGCAAGGCGATTAACACAGGAATTGACAAATTATGCGATTGTGATATTTCCGAAGCATTTAAACTATATCCGAAAAATGCCGGAAGTGTAGTCACTGCCAGAAGGAATATTATGGTTAAGCCTGAAAGCAGAATAGTCAGTGCAATCTCATTTGGTGTTTTCTGGCGTTTGGCACCTTCTACCAGCGCAATCATACGGTCAATGAATGTATTGCCGGCATCAGCTGAAATTCGAATGAGGATACGGTCGCTCAATACTTTTGTTCCGCCGGTTACAGCCGAACGGTCGCCACCGCTTTCGCGGATTACCGGAGCCGATTCGCCCGTTATAGCCGACTCATCGACACTGGCAATTCCATCAATTACTTCACCATCCGAAGGGATAATATCATTCACTTCGCAAACAACAATGTCGCCTTTGCGTAAATCCGGAGCCAGAACCTCAGTTTCTTTATCTCCAACTATTTTACGGGCTTTGGTTTGCGTGCGGTTTCTCCTCAAGCTTTCGGCTTGAGCTTTTCCGCGTCCTTCGGCTATCGCTTCGGAGAAATTGGCAAAAAGAATAGTGAACCAAAGCCATATGGCAATCTGAAGATTAAATGACGAGTAACTACCCTGAAAAATCCCGGCAAAAACTATGAAAGATGTCAATAC
>JAFNAU010000119.1 GCA_017860335.1 Bacteroidota bacterium | reverse complement strand
AACTCTGAAACTACAATAACCATTAACGGTGAAACAACCACCATGTCAAATTCCACCGAAGGTGTTGAAGCCAAAACAATTAACATGAACGGAGGCAATATGTATATCACAGCTTCAGATGACGGTATTAACACAACTGCAAGCACCCAGACAGGGGGAACCGAAAGCAACGATGGCAGTTACTTGTATATGAAAGGCGGAGTTCTAACTACTATTGCAAGCAGCGGCGATGCCATTGACAGCAATGGTTCAATATTCATGACTGGTGGAATACTCGTAGATTTTGACCCTTCGAACAACACCAATGAAGATATTGATGCAAACGGAAGCATTGCCATTAACGGTGGTTTGCTTTTCGGCGGATGTATGCATTCTCAGATGTTCGAAATAGTTTCAGGTACCTCGCAGGTGGGTGTCAATCTGAAAAGTTCATCAGCAGTATCAACAACATCGGGTTTTATACAGATTAAGGATGCAAGCGGCATTGTAATCGGAACCTTTAAAACGCCACAGACCTACTACAACTTTCATCTTTCATCCCCCGACATGAAAACAAGCACAAAATATTCCATATATACCGGTGGAACTGTAACAGGTGGATATTGTACCGGAGGAACCTATGGCGGCGGAACGTTAAAAAAGTCGTTCACAACAGGGACAGTCAAAATCTCAACATTAACTCTTTAAAAAACAGCGTTTATCAAAGGCGAACCTGCCAAGACTATTTTTCGTATAATCTGTAAAAATGAACTTTTCAGATAGAACAAACCTGCAGAATGATTTAATTGATTAACTTTGCGTGTCTTTGAGATATTACAAATCTATTACACTTGAATAACTTTCAAAAAAACACACCTTATATTTAATCCTGTTGAATGGAAAAATTTCTTGAGATATTAAACGATTTTGATCCTATTTCATTGGCTGAAATGGATAGTGTAAAACTCCTGAACCGGATGGATGTTAAATACATCTTCCATAAAAGTGAGTTTTCAGATATACTGACAACTGCCAATGAATTCTATCGAACACTTACCATCAACGAAAGGCGTTTTGAAAACTACGATAGTCTTTATTTTGATACCGAAGATTTCAAGCTGTATAATGCACACCACAACGGGAGGTCGAACCGATACAAACTGAGGATGAGGACTTATATCTATTCCGACCTTCATTTTTTCGAAATAAAATTCAAATCTAATCAGGACAGAACCATTAAAAAGCGTGTACAGATTCCCGAAAAAACGAATGAAATAACGGGTAACGCTCTGGAATTACTTCAACGGAAAACCAGTATGCCTGTTGACGTTCTAAAACCTGCCATCCGCATCAACTGTAAAAGAATCACACTGGTAAATAAATCTTTATCCGAGAGGGTTACCCTTGATTTTGACATGAAATACAATAGGGGCGATGACCAATGGCACGAATGGCCCGAACTCGTTATTGCTGAAGTGAAACAGGAAAGATCCGGACATTCGGCATTTATTAAAATCATGCATGCAAAACACCCGAAGCTGAACAAACCGCTTCTGTTCAGACAAACGATGAATCCAAAGACGTTGTTGACATGTTTACAATAGACACTAAAGCCGAAAAAAAAGCAAAAGACAAAATACAGCTGAATTTCAATTTCTTCTTTAGTTTGTTAATTGACCTGGCTTTTCTGGCTTTGATTATCAGTCTGATATATTACCCTAATTACAAACGACTGGACACGGTATTCACGTTTGTGCTTTTCAATGTATCCATCTTCCTGCTCACCTTCCTGCTTAACCATATAAAAATATCAATGGGTGCGGCCTTTGGATTATTTGCCGTATTCTCCATGCTCCGGTACCGCACCGCTGGTATCAGTGTGAAAGACATGACATATCTGTTCATATTCATCACCATGGGATTGCTCAGCGGTATTCAACTCGAACTGTACGAACTTGTTATTATTTTCTGCGTACTATTCGTAGTGCTCATTGTACTTGACACCCGAATTTTACTGAAACGCGAGTCCACAAAAGTTATTTATTTCGAAGATGTGGAATTACTTCATACCGACCGTCAGTCCGAATTGATTGAGGTACTCAAACAGCGCACCGGATTAAACATTCACCGTATCACGGTAGAGGAAATATCCTATTTGCGTGATTTCGGAATGATTACCATTTATTATTACGAATAATGACATCGAAGAAGAATTTTCTAATTTTCGGATTGTTTATCACCATGTCCGGAATTCTGAATGCTCAAAATCAATATGGCACGTGGACAAGCGCCGGAGTTGAAAAAAAGGCAGGTAACTGGAATTTCGGAGCCGAAACCGAGCTTCGCACCATTCACTACGTCAGATTGATAAGTCGCTGGAGTCTTGGGATGAATGCTGAATATAAAATAGCAAAACCACTAAGAGTAGGCGTTGGCTACGAACTCATGAATGTACTGGATCAGAAATACCTGAACTATCAGTTTCGCAACAGGTTCAATGCGGATATCTCAGGGAAACAAAAACTGGGAAATTTTTCGTTTTCACTACGTGAACGAATTCAACTCACCAAGAAAAACAACAGCAAAAGGATAGATGAGGACGGATACAATGACACCTATAAGATTGACCCTGCCTGGGTATGGCGTAATAAACTGGATGCAGACTACAATATACCCAAATGCAGGTTTACGCCGGGTATATCGGTTGAAACCTATTATTCGCTCAATGACCCCGGTGGCAATAAACTGGATAAACTAAGATATATACTGTACACGGATTATAAAATTAACAAATACAATAAAATCAAAATATTTGGAGTTATTAATTCCGATAAAGGTATCGATGAGGCTGACTATTTCGGCAAATACAACCTGGGGCTGAGTTTTTCGCACGAAATTAAATAACGAACCCTATGGGTAAACAATGTGTCAAATAGCTTGTATTTAATATAACCATGAAATTTAAATCAATTTACTTTCTCATTGCTTTTTCAGCGCTTATATTATCATCCTGCGATCCCGAAAATGTACTGAAACCGGCAGAAGAGACTACAAAGCCACTTTACGAATGGGACGAAACGAAAATTCAGACCATTACGTTTCAGAACAGCACCGTCAGTACTACTTCTTCTAAAGTAGTTACTACAGGAGCTACTGCAACGATTACCGATGGTGGTTACTACACAGTCAGCGGTAATTCAGGCAATGGCCGGCTTATTGTCGATGCCAAAGATGAAATCGTAAAAATCCGCTTTGCAGGGTTAACACTTAGCAACGACACAACTTCTCCGTTTTTCATCAAGGATGCTGAAAAAACCATTGTTTTTCTAAAAAGCGGAACAACAAACACTTTTTCTGACGGAACAAGCTATACTCACACAGGCGATCCGAATGCAACCATATTCAGTAAAGATTATATTGGATTTACCGGCGATGGCAATCTGGTGGTTAATGCCAATTTCAACGATGCCATTTCGAGCGACGACATGCTCTACATTGACAATGGTAATTTTACTGTACGTTCACTGGATGATGGTATTCGCGGTAAAGACTCACTCGTTGTCAACAATGGAAATATTAACGTCATCTGTTCCACCGGACATGCACTGAAGTCGGACAATGAACTGAAAGCGGACAAAGGCTACCTCAACATCAAAGGAGGCACACTTAACCTGTCATCGACTGATGGTGATGGCATTAATACGACTAAAAGACTGATAATTGAGGGAGGGACAATCACAGCCCAGTCAACCAATAGTCAGGCTCTCCGCTCCGACTCAGTCGTACTTATTTCTGGCGGAAGCACAACCGTCAATGCTTCGAAGAAAGGGATAGAAAGCCCCGGCATCACTATTTCGGGAGGAACAACCACCATTAATTCGAATAAAGCGGGAGTAAATGCCACTTACAGACTTGGCGGATCACAAATCGATGGTAGCATCCTGAATATATCAAACGGTATTTTGTATGTTAACTCTGTTAGTGGCACAGGATTGGACAGCAGCGGTGACATCAAGATGTCGGGCGGCACAGTTGTGATACAGGGACCTTCGGATTTAAGCAAGGAAGGTATAAAATATAACGGTATATTTACAATAACCGGTGGTTTTCTGATTGCTTCAGGCCCCCAATCATCCATTTCAGTAAAAGCTCCGAGTGCCAGTTCAGCTCAAAACGCCGTCAGAATAACCTCTGCAACCATCAGTACAAATCTAATAGCCATCCAGGATGCATCCGGGAATACAATTGCGGCTTTCAAACCGACACGAAGCGCATATGGCCTTCTGCTTTCTTCACCTGAATTAAAAACTGGTACAAACTATTCGATATTCAAAGGTGGTACATACGCCGGTGGAACAACCGTCAACGGATTTTCGCAAAACGGAATATACTCGGGAGGTACACTGGTAAAAACTTTTACAGTGACCGACAAAATTACAAATGTTTCATTCTGATATTAAATATACAAAATCATCATATGTAAGAAATGCCTTCTGAAAATCCGCAGGCATTTCTTAATTGAAAAACAAGTCTTATTGTAGTTGTAATTGCGATCCCGTATTTCAAAGAATTCATATTTTACAATATGAATTTTATAAATTCAATTTACGGTATAGTATTTGTTTTTTATAAAGCAAAGCAATTCAACTTATAAATTCGAATAAAAATAACAGCCATGAAAAAAAAATTATCATTTGCATTTTTTGCAGCAGCTATTTTTCTTTCTATTTCCTTATTTTCGGGATGTACCACCTACAATTATGGCACAACCGACGAACAAACCTATTATGAAAATCCGCAATGGGCTCCGGATTATTATACAGGAACCCGCTATTATTACTTCCCGGATATTGAATGTTATTATGATCTTGCCACACGCGACTTCATTTTTCTAAATCGCGGACAATGGTACTTCACTCCAAGGTTAACCGACTTCTACAGTGATTTTGACTTATTCAACAGCTACATTGTCATCATCAACGTGAACGTTTATCAGCCCTGGATGCATCACCAGTACTATGTTTCACATTATCCGAGATATTATTACCGCGATTATTACGATTACAGCAATATTCCCTATGTGCGGGGCTTCAATGAAAATGTCAAAAGCGCTGTTTACTGGACAGAACAACAACGCTACAGAGCACGAGAATGGAACGATAACAATTTGCGCAACAACCGGAGATTCAAATATTCGGATGCAGACCGTCAGATGCAAGTCAACACCACCAACCGTATAAACAATCAGCGTTCTGAGGATGTAAATCGTTCCAGAAGCACCGGAACCGGTGGCAGAAGAAGTAACGAAAATTACACACAGCCACGCAACACCAGTACTCAGACCACACGACCTACAAACACGGCAACCCGTCCGGCAAATACGACGAATACAACCAGCACAACAAACCGTAATACAAATACAGAAAGAACAACAAACCAGACTGTCGACACGAATTCCAGGACAACTATAACAACACGCTCAACCACTACAGATTCAAACACTCCGGTTCGCCAGTCAGGAACAGTAACCCGTACGTCGGAAAGAACCGCCAATACGAATTACTATGGCAAACCCATTGGTCAGCCGGTAAAAGTGGAACGCCGGATGCGCAGCACCAATACCGAAGCAAAGACTGAAGAAGACCAGAATACAACTTCAGAAACAAATAAAACCAATACCACCACACGAACAAGAAGTTCAAGATAGTAAGATATTTATATAAAATTTACTCTGAAAGCGGGCTATTATCACCCGCTTTCTTTTTTTTCAATTGGCAGTAAGTCAGAAAGTAACAGATGTCATTTTATAATATTTTACACTATCAAACCCTTATAAAAAGCTGAAAATCAAAATATAATTTGTACCTTTGCACTCAAATTTAAATATATAAAACAATAAACTGTAATTTATTATGAATGTAGTTACAAAGACCATCACACTCGGTGATGGTAGAGAAATTACCATTGAAACCGGTAAACTGGCCAAACAAGCAGATGGTTCCGTGGTGGTACGTATGGGTAACACCATGCTTCTGGCTACCGTTTGTGCAGCAAAAGATGCTGTTCCCGGTACCGATTTTATGCCCCTTTCCGTAGAATACAAAGAGAAATACGGTGCAGCCGGACGTTTCCCCGGTGGATTTACCCGTCGTGAAGGTCGTGCAGGTGATTACGAAATCCTCGTTTCACGCCTTGTAGACCGTGCATTACGCCCCCTTTTCCCCGATGATTATCATGCTGAGGTTTTCGTAAACGTAATGCTAATTTCCGCCGATGGTGTAGATATGCCCGATGCATTAGCCGGCCTTGCCGCTTCTGCTGCTCTGGCCGTTTCTGATGTTCCTTTCCACGGACCTATCTCTGAAGTTCGTATCGGACGTATAAATGGTGAATATCTGGTTAACCCGACCTTTGAACAGTTGGAAAATGCCGATATCGATATCATAGTTGCTGCTACACTTGACAATATCATGATGGTGGAAGGCGAAATGAGCGAAGTGAGCGAAGATGATCTGCTCAATGCTATGAAAGTGGCTCACGAAGCTATCAAGGTACAATGTCAGGCACAGATTGAATTGATGGAAGCTGTCGGTAAAACTGAGAAAAGAACATACTGCCATGAAGAAAATGACGAAGATCTGAAAAAAGATATCTGGGAAAAAACCTACAATAAGGCTTTTGCTGTAGCAACATCGTGCAACACCGACAAACATTCACGTTCTGAAAATTTTGAAGCAATTGTCGCTGAATACATCGCGGGTATTGACCCCGAAGTGGCCGAAGCTAAAAAAGAGTTGATTGGACGTTACTATCATGCAGTTGAGAAAGAAGCCATGCGCCGTTCCATTCTCGACGAGGGCAAACGACTGGATGGCCGTAAAACTACTGAAATCCGCCCGATCTGGTCGGAAGTAGATTATCTGCCAGGAGCACATGGTTCTGCTGTTTTCACCCGAGGTGAAACTCAATCGCTTACAACCGTGACTCTCGGTACCAAAATGGATGAAAAACTGATTGATGAAGTTTTGACACAAGGTAAAGACCGGTTCTTATTACACTATAATTTCCCGCCATTTTCCACCGGCGAAGCAAGACCATCACGTGGCGTTGGCCGTCGCGAAGTTGGTCACGGAAACCTTGCCTGCCGGGCTCTGAAATCAATGATTCCTGACGGTTATCCGTATGTTATCCGTATTGTGTCCGATATTTTAGAATCTAACGGTTCTTCCTCTATGGCTACTGTTTGTGCCGGTACGCTTGCGCTGATGGATGCCGGTGTTCAGATGAAAAAACCGGTTTCGGGTATTGCCATGGGACTGATTTCTGAAAATAAAGGTCAAAACTATGCAATTCTTTCCGATATCCTGGGCGACGAAGATCACCTGGGCGATATGGACTTCAAAGTTACCGGAACACGCGATGGTATCACGGCTACTCAGATGGACATCAAAGTGGACGGACTGTCATTTGAAATTCTCGAAAACGCATTGAATCAGGCTAAAGCCGGTCGTATGCATATACTCGATAAAATTCAGGAAACTCTTACGGAACCACGTCCCGACTTCAAACCAAATGCACCTCGCATCGTAGTGATGATGATACCGAAAGAACTGATTGGCGCTGTAATCGGCCCTGGTGGAAAAATCATCCAGAATATGCAAGCTGAAACCGGTGCGGTTATCTCCATTGAAGAAATCGGAGACCAGGGAAGAATAGAAATTGCTGCAAATAACAAAACAGCTATTGATGCAGCCGTTGCTAAAATCAAAGGTATCGTAGCCATCCCTGAAATAGGCGAAACCTATCCTTCCAAAATTAAATCAATCATGCCTTATGGTGCATTTGTTGAATTTATGCCGGGAAAAGAAGGATTGCTTCATATCTCCGAATTG
>JAFNAU010000118.1 GCA_017860335.1 Bacteroidota bacterium | reverse complement strand
TATTACTGAATAAGGCAATTGCATCATCGGTAACTTTTTTCAAATTACGGAAGACTACAATATTTCCCTGAGATTTTTGTTCATTCAGGATACGGTTAGTGCGCGAATAAGCCTGTATCAGACCGTGATATTTTAAGTTCTTATCTACATACAAAGTATTCAGAGCTTTACTGTCAAAACCCGTCAGGAACATATTTACCACAAGTAAAATATCAATCCGGCGTTCTTTAATTTTCTTGGAAATATCATTATAGTAGTTATAGAAAGATACGCTGTCTCTGGTAGAAAAGTTTGTACCATACATACCATTGTAATCCGCAATAAACTCATCCAGTTTCTCACGTGAATGAACATTTAATCCATAAAGTGCTTTCGGTTCTTCAACTACCGAAAGCTCTTCGGGAAGAAATCCGGTGGCGTCTTTGTCGTCTTCATTGGCAGCATAACTAAAAATGGTCGCTACACGTAAATTGTGACCTTCCGATGTTTTCTTTTGTTTGAATAATTCATAATACTTTATCAAAACTTCAACACTTGATACGCAAAAGATAGCAGTAAATTCACGGTTGTAGGTTTTACGGTTGTGGTTGTTTATAATAAAGTCCGTAATCTTACCAAGTCGTTTTGGTGAATCCATCAATTCTTTCGTATCAATATCCTCTACTTCTATATCAATTTCTGTCGCTGTATCTTTTTTCCTGTATTTGCCAACGTATTCTACCGAAAATTTCAGCACGTTTTCATCTTTGATGGCGTCTGTAATGACATATTTGTGCAGGCATTCACCAAAAAGTTCTTTTGTCGTCCGTTTCCCCAATTCGTTTTTTACTGCATTTTCGGCAAAAATAGGTGTTCCAGTGAACCCGAACAGTTGAATATTGTTGAAATAGGATTTAATCCTCGAATGGGTTTCGCCAAACTGTGATCTGTGGCATTCGTCAAAGATAAAAACGATTTTTTCATCCTTGAGCTTGTCCATTTTTGCCTTGTGTTGCTTCTTGCTGATGGCAGTGTTCAGTTTCTGAATGGTGGTAACAATAAGCCTGGTATCATCCGAAAATTGTTTTACCAACGCAGTAGTGTTATCTGTGCCGTCAATGCTTCCCTTACTGAATGAGTTAAACTCTTTGGTAGTCTGATAATCGAGGTCTTTTCTGTCAACAACAAAAACCACCTTTTTCACCTGTGGCATATTCATCAGTATCTGAGCCGCTTTGAAAGAAGTCAGTGTTTTACCGCTTCCCGTTGTATGCCAGATGAAGCCATTTTTTGTGCTGTTTTTTACCCGTTCAATCAACGCTTCGACGGCATAATACTGATAGGGCCGGAGTACCATCAAAATCTTTTGGGCTTCACTCAACACAATGTATTTGCATATCATTTGGGACAAATGACAGGTATCTAAAAAACTGAATGCAAACTTATCCAGCTGGTTGATGGTCTTGTTCTGCTCATCGCTCCAGAAGAAAGTCTGTTTGAAAGACTGGTATTTGTTATTCGCGTAGTATTTGGTATTGACACCATTACTGATGATAAAAATCTGTACATACTGAAACAGTCCGATAGACGACCCGAATGAATGACGCTGATAACGGTTTATTTGATTGAAGGCTTCTTTGAGTTCAATTCCACGTCTTTTCAATTCAATTTGTACCAACGGCAATCCGTTTATCAGCAGGGTTACATCGTATCGGTTTTTATACTTACCTTCAATGCTTACCTGGTTTGTGACCTGAAATAAATTCTGGCACCAGTTATCGGTACTGATAAACTCGAAATACAGACTTTCCCCGTTATCCCGTACAATATGCTGTTTCTCCCGTAATGTTTTGGCTTTATCGAACACCGAACCTTTGCTGAGGATATTCAGCACCCTGTCAAATTCTTTGGCTGTAAATTCAATTCCATTGTGTTTCTCCAACTGATTTTTCAGGTTTTCGAGCAAATCTTTTTCGTCTGCAATGGTAACATACGTATAACCCAGCAATTGAAGCTGGGCTACCAGATTGTTTTCCAGAAGTTGTTCGGGTTGTGTAGTCATAGTAGGTATTTTATTGAAATTGCGAGAAAATAGAAGAATCTCGCAATTTCTACAATTTATTTTTTTTCAAAATTTCATCAAACCGGTCTGACTTTATAAAACTTTGCTTTATTTTATTCACCTGTATAATCGTCAGAAAACCTAATTCTTCCAGGCCTTTTAAATCGCTACGTGCTGTGAAATTGGAAACCTGAAACCTATTTTCCATCTCTTTTATATTCAATACCCTGTCCGATTCTTCGTGTAATAGCTTAATGATTTGCGCCTGTCTTTCATTAACGTTTGGTATTTTTAAGAATTGAGCCGCATGTTTTGCCTCTTTTTGTTTCCTTCTGATATACTCCTTTAGTGCATCAAAAGCCTTTTCCATCGTTTTAAGATGATAAGTAACAAAGTATGTCAGGTCATTTTCATCATTCTCAGTATAAAGATAAGCCTTTTCATATTGATTTTTCGTGTCTTTTATAATCCTCGAAATGGAGAGATACTCAGTAAGCCAATAACCTTTTTTGAGCATATACCAGTAAAACAGTGTACGGGCTGTTCGCCCATTGCCATCTGTAAAAGGGTGTATCCAGGCAATCATAAAATGGACAATAATCCCCTTGATAATGGGATGAATAAACTCACCGGTATCTTTATTAAAAAAATCGCATAATGCAGTGAGCAGTTCATTTACTTCGACATAGTGAGGCGGTTGATGCACCACTTCACTGGTAGTGTGATTTACAACATAAATATCGTCGTTGGAGCGAAATACACCTTCTTCTTGTGGCTTATCCAACGTGTTTTTGGTTATTAAACTATGAATATAAAGCAGATTTTCAAGTGATAGATTATCGTTTCTGTGCTGCGTGATATATTGAATGGTTTCGTAATTATTCAATATCATTTGTTCTGACCTGTTTTTGGGCTTCAGTTCTTTCTGAAGCATCTCCTTCGCCTTTTTCCGGGTAGTGGCGGCTCCTTCCATCTGGCTGCTGGATATAGCTTCTTCCATAATAGAGCTGATAAGATACTTAGATTTATCTGTTTCTACAATACCTACATTACTTCCTAAATTTCCACCAATATTCAAATCGAAGTGGTGAAGTGACTTTTGAAGATAACCGGTGGTAGTAAAAGAAAACTGATATTTACCAAAAGTAATTAATTGACTTTTCAGTAACCTACTAAACTTCACGGCATACCACAATTCTTCAGGGGAATGAATAGTTTTTTTGTACTTTACTTTGTCCCAATACAGATAGTCATTGTTTATTTGTTTCAATAAATCATCTGATTGAAGTTTTACATAAAGACTTACTCCCTTGCTGTACAATTCGTTTTTTTCAATTTTTGGAGTGGACTCTATCATTGCTTTTATCTTTTAGTGACCACAAAAATAAATAAAAATTGCGAGATTCTTCTAAAATCTCGCAATATCCCACCGTTCCATGCCTTCGATTTGTTTTCCGCAATGACTGATTTTATCATCAATGGCAGAAAGGAAGTTGGCAATTTTGGTTTGTTCGGGAAGAGAGGGCAATAATAAACGAGTGTTGAAAAAATCTTTTACATCTATATTAAGTAAACCATGATTTCGTGCGCCTTCTTGTGCAATTTTTTCAATTTCGGAGTTGTGTAGACCAGAATCGAAATAATGTTCCATAAATCCTAAATCAACTAATTCATTAAATCGAAAACATATGTATAAAGTTGAAACAACTCCCTTAGGATATTTATTGAGCCGTTTTACAGCTCCTACAGGATAACCTTTTGAATAACTCTTATTGTACGCAAAATCATTTCTATGTAATAAATAATAACCTGTCACATCTTTAGCAGAAACAGACTTACTGAAAAATTCTATTTGGCTTATAAGTCCAATCTGAGCAGAAATTGTCAGTACATTCTGATTATTCTCTTTGTTTTTGGTTGTAATCCTTTCGGCAATCTCGATAAGAGTTGCTTCTTCCCATTCCGCAAAATCTTCCCCATTTTCATCCTTAAACCTTAGTTCCTGACTGAAAATCTTCTGCATCACCCCTTTTTTGTACTGCTCCAGCAGTTCCTTTTTCTTTTTCAACTGACTGATTTTATCACCCACAGCCGTCAGGAAATTGGCAATTTTGGTTTGCTCGGGAAGAGAAGGAATTGAAATTTCACCACTTAATAAAAAATCAGAATCAGCTGTTATGTATCTATCTCCAACCAATACGTACTTTCTAAGGAAGTTATTTGCTCTATTTAAATGACTAAAATAACGATCAAGATAATCAGGTAAAGCATTATTTTGAACTTTAAATGTAAAATAAAGAGTTGATAATAAACCATCTCTACATTTATTTGCTTTAAATAGTCCAAATGGATAATTTGAACTAATACTTTTCCCATAAACAAAATCATTATACCTTGTTTTTATGTAAGCTAAATGATTTACTTTTTCATAGGTATCTTCAAGTAGTTCTTTCCTATTAACAATACCATACGTCGAAGATAATGACAAAATATCGTCAATCTTAAATTCCTCATCTTTATTGTTTTCAGAATGTCTAATCAATATCTCTGACAGCCTTAATTTCGTATAACTATCTTTAAAATCAGGAAACCGCAATATTGGTACGTTCTTTTCCATAGCCTAAAACGGGGTTTTGATTTTCAGTTCGGCACAAAATCCAGCAATCAGTTTATCTGTTTCCGCTATCGATTTATCGAGTACAGCTATTTCATTAGCCACCGCATCAATATCAATGCTGTCTTCCGCCTCAAAAGTATCCACATATCGGGGAATATTCAGGTTGTAGTCGTTATCGGCTATCTCCTTCAGTGTAGCCCGTTTACTGAATTTTTCCGTTTCGGTACGGTTACGGTAGGTGGTTACAATTCGGTCGATATCTTCATCCCGTAATGTGTTCTGGGTTTTCACCTTTTCGTAATACTGACTGGCATCAATAAACAGGACATCTTCAGGCGTTTCACGGCATTTCTTGAAAATCAGAATGCAGGTCGGGATACTGGTTCCGTAGAATATATTGGCAGGCAATCCAATCACGGCATCCAGATAGTTCCGGTCTTCAATCAGGTATTGCCGGATTTGAAGTTCAGCTCCACCCCGGAACAATGCGCCGTGAGGAAGAACCACAGCCATTGTACCATTGTCAGCCAGCTGGTAAATCATGTGCTGTACAAAGGCAAAGTCGGCTTTACTGCTTGGTGCAAGTTTCCCGTATTGGCTAAAACGGTCGTCTGTCATAAACAACGGGCTGGCGCTCCAATTGGCTGAAAACGGCGGATTTGCCACCACAGCTTCAAATCGTTTATCCAGATGCTGAGGGCGTTCGAGTGTATCTTCCTGTCGGATATTGAAATTACGGTAATGAACTCCGTGCAAAATCATGTTCATGCGGGCGAGGTTGTAGGTGGTACGGTTCATTTCCTGTCCGTAGAACGTACTTACTTCTGTTTCTTTAGCCAAACGGAGCAATAAGGATGCAGATCCGCAGGTCGGATCATAAACGGATTTGAGTTTGGTTTTACCTGTTGTTACTATTTTAGCCAGGATTTTACTTACCTGCTGTGGCGTATAGAATTCACCTGCCTTTTTCCCTGCTCCACTGGCAAACATTCCAATCAGATATTCGTAGGCATCACCCAGCACATCCGAATCGGTCTCGTGCAGTTTAAAATCTATCTGGTCAAGGTGATACAGTACTTTGGAAATCAATTCATTCTTGGCAGGTTCCGTCCGTCCGAGTTTGGTACTGGTCAGGTCAAGGTCTTCAAAGAGATTGTCAAAATCATCCTCACTGGCAGTTCCCATCGTTGACTGTTGGATGTTATTCAATATCCGTTGTAAATCTTCCAGAATAAAATGTCCGTTACCGTCATTTCCTGTTGAAGAACCACGTTTGGCAACTTCGCTGAAAAGTTCCGAAGGTTTCAGGAAGTATCCCAGTTTTTCGAGTGCTTCCTCTTTTATTGCATCCAGATATTCTTTACCTGTTTCAGTGTTCTCGTCAATTTCTAAATATTTGATTCGATCCTGTTCCAGGATAGTATCTGCATACAAGTGCATTTTTTCAGACAGGTATTTATAAAAAATAAATCCCAGGATATAATCCCGAAATTCATCCGCATGCATTTTTCCCCTGAGAGTATTGGCTATATTCCAAAGTTGTTGTTCTAGTTGTTTTTTCTGGTCTTCAGACATGAGCGATATATATAAATTTGTTCGTACAAATATACAATTTATTAAATTAGGTTGTTAATAAAAAAATATTATTCAGTCTGTGAATGCTCTGATAAACAAATTGGGACTAATTAACCGGCCATTAACCATTTCCCCTCCGGATACCCAAAAACCTCTGTAACGATTTAACCGGTCGTTACAGAGGTTTTTCCTTTTTTTAGCAGCACGCAGACTCAAGCTTAAAACCACACAGGTAATTTATCACCCCTGAACGGGTCCCTCACTGGCGCAATTTCAAACGACTGACTTACTTTGTAATAGAAAATTAATCTTTTTACCTGATATCAAACTGTTGCAAACAAGCGTGAACGTGAATTTTTACAGAAAAACTATTGTTCAACATCCGCTTCGACATTGAGGGAAATTCCAACAGGTGTAGTTTTCCATTCACCCTGACTTGTCTTTCGGGCATACGATTTATTAAAAAGTGAGATAGGAAAATACAGGCCACCTTTTCCCAGGTCTTTAACATGTTCCAATGTTACCAGAAAATTTCCCCTTACAACCAAATTTAATTTTTGTACGTCAATGGATATTTTGTCCTTTATCTGCGATTTTGGAATTTTGAAATAAAATGGTTCACGCATAATATTTTCGAAGCCCTGTTTCTGGGTTCCCTCATAGATATTTAAGCGATAGAAAACAGTATCGTACTGACAGGATGCAATATTCAAATTGATTTTTCGTATATATGCAGATTTCTTCACACTCATCGCCACACCCACTTCGTAACCTAATCTGTTTTCGGTAAAACCTCCAAGCATCTTTTTATTTTTTGCAGTAATTCCGAGAATTCTTGTTTTATACTTCTTTGGTTTTACCATTATTTCCTGCAAATCAATTGCTTTTTCGGTCAATAAAATATTCTTATGATCAGCATTAATCAACTTACTTATATCTACTTTCGCGATATTAAAACCAATACAGGACACCGTCAATGTGTCATTCAGGTTTTTGTCTGCAACCAGAAGCTGAAAATTTCCCTGATTATCGCTCACAGTACCTGTTTCTTTACCCTGTATCCCGATATTTACATATTCAACCGGCTCATTAGTCTCCCGATTAATTATTTTGCCGGTAACAATTTTTTGACCACAGATATTCAGGGAAGTAAAAATTGATATCAGACCCAACAAGACAAATTTTAGTTTCATTTTCATATGTATAAATAAATGATGATTAGTTGATAGTTAAAGCATTAAAGTCTTTTCTGCCTTCGCGATTCGGGGTTTGTTTCATGATTTACATTCCTTGATATAAATTTATATCCGCACCCTCTTTTTATCAACAAATTTAAGCAAATAATTTAACAAATACAATACAGGTAAATCCATACAAAAAACACCTTGCAGGGCAATTTTGTATCAATAAATCTAACAACGCTTCTCTGCTACCAGGTTCGAAATTCCCTGTCAGCAGAAAACAGACAGGCTTTAATGTCTTCATTATACTCAACATGAACCACTCATATTTTCTTTCGCTCCTGATTATCAATTAATAAAATATTGAAAGAAAAACTACAATAATCCGATAACAAAAAACAAAACTGCAAAAACTTTTCGATAATATAATATGTTCTAAGTATAAACAAAATTTTATCATTAAAGCATTGTTTGTTAAGATTTAATATTCACACACATTAATTTGTTATAAACTATAAATATACTTGCGGTTTCGACAGTATATATTTCAAAAAATCATTTTAGATATGATAGTATTTACAGAAACAGGTTAATTAATATCAAAATTCTTTGGTTATGAAAAAAATTCTATCCTTGTTTACAATATTTTTCACATTCAACAGCCTGGTTTACACGCAGGATCAGGGTACATTGGTTGATTTCAGCACCATTCCTTCAGCCGGAACAATCATGATTTTTGGACATCAGGATGATGATGCTATATTTATGTTACCTTGGTGGGACAAAACTCAGAAGTTTATATGTGGAGCAATGCCATCAACGCCTACCTATAAAGCTACCATCGATGAACTTCAGGACTCACTCAATATCAATGCCTACGGAATAAATTATAAGGGAAACTGGTTTCATCCCTGGGCAGATATTACTCAGCAAGAGTATGTGAATTATTACTGGTTGCGCGATACAGTAAATTATGGATATCTGGCAAATGACCATCTCGTCCATGAGGTCTATTCATATACAAGACCTGAAATTAATAAAATTAAAGCTAAGATTGAGAAATATATTGCCGATAGTACCACAAAAAGAATTATTTCAAACAACAACTGGGGTGAATACGGGCATACCCAGCACAAAGCTGTTAATCAGGCAGTAAGGGAACTGGCAGTAAAATATGGTAAAGACACATGGGTACTTGGAGTCAACGGTAACCTGGATGATTTATTTATTCCGTTAGATGTTACCTATACGATAGCAAACAATGACACTAACCTATATAAAACAATCAGAAACACTTATATTAATCACGGTGTATGGACTTACAGTAACACAAGTTTACCTGACAGACCATATAAATATATCAAAGTTGTAGATGCGGGAGTTGATAAATCGAATATTGCAATATCTGACACATTTAGCATTACAACAACAGGACCTCCACAAGACAAGCCAGGCTCATACATCTTTAATGGTACATCTGATTTTTTAACTTTGCCCGGTAATAACTACGCCTCTTTTACCATTGCCATGTGGGTAAGACCGGATGAAATCCGGGCTATGGATATTTCGAAGATGTCTGAGTACCCTTCATATTCAACTTGTAATCGCAGTTTCTATATGCAGGCCGATGGTAAAATTTGTGCCCGGGTTTCAGATGGCATTGCAACTTCCAGAACTACATTATCCGCAGGTGAATGGTCACACATACTTATGAAATATGAGGGTAATAATCTTACTCTTTATATTAACGGAGCGCCCGAAGATACCATTGCGACAAGTGCATTAACACAATATTCATCCCCTGAATTTATACTCGGACAAGCTCAGGAAACTGCCTCATTTTTCAAAGGACAAATTCTGGATGTACGATTGTATGATTTTGCTTTGTCTGTTAATGAAATTCAACTTGTAAGCAGTTCCAATTCCCCTGCAACTTACGTAATATCATCTACCACTAGTACAGGAGGTACTATTAATCCGCTGGGTGACGTGATTCATAATGAAGGAGGATCGCGTACATATACCATAACCCCTAACACAAATTTCCAAATTTCCGATGTAAAAGTGGATGGGGAATCGATAGGCGCGGTTAATAATCATACGTTTTCGAATATCCAGGCAAATCACACAATTTCATCGTCATTCAGTCAAAATCTTTTAACCGGTATTGCCCTGAACAAACCAGCTACCGCAGAGTCATACACTGGCTATAATAAACCGGGTAATGCGAATGACGATGTTGGCTCAAGTGCCAACTTCTGGGAGGCAGGTCCATACCCGAAGTGGTGGCAGGTCGACCTGGGGAACTTCTACGATATCAGCTCGGTGTATATCAGAAACTACTACGATGGGGACGGAAGATATTATCAGTACGAAATCTGGGGAAGCATGGATAATGTAACCTTTACAAAAATAGCGGAAAAAACATCTACTGCTCCGGCAACCGATAC
>JAFNAU010000117.1 GCA_017860335.1 Bacteroidota bacterium | reverse complement strand
GATATGTCGGCAAAAGAAAACGGGCTATATATATGTCGACTAACTGATTTTGAAAGAAAAATCTTCTTATCAAAAATCCTGGTTGTAAAAAAATAATACCGCAAGATCAATTAGTATAAGATATTCTTGTAATTCTGAATTTATTAAAAAAGATTTGAATTATAAGTGTAATCAAATTTTCTAATCAATACATTTATTTTAATTTGTACTTTTTATTGTAACAATCAGCATAAATCAACAAGTATTTTCTCACAGGATTAAAAAATATCGCAATACCAACGTAAAATGAAAAAAACACTCATCACAATTATTTTATCGCTATTCTTAATTAATACTTTTGCCAGTTCGGGAAGTGTAACCTTTTATGTCTCTCCTAAAGGAAATGACACAAATCCAGGTAGTATTGACAAACCATTTGAAAGCATTCAAAGGGCTCGTAAAGCGGTTAGCGAAACCCTTAAAACAAAAAACGACACCAAAGTAACTGTTTTGTTCCGTCAGGGCTCTTATCGTATAGACAAAAGTATTGAATTGGGCATTACAGATTCGGGGAATGAAAATCATCCTGTCATTTTCGGTGCATATCCCGACGAAGCAGTGAGTTTCACCGGTGGCATTTCAATTCCTGTAAAAAAAGCAAGAAATATATCAGATAAAAATATTCTGAACAGATTGGTTCCCGAAGTAAGGGGAAAGATTCTGCAGGTTGACCTGAAAGCGTTGGGAATTAAAAACTATGGAACACTCACTCCGCGAGGTTTTGGCCGGCCATACCAATCGGCACCTATGGAGCTTTTTTGCAATCAGACAGCCATGAAGCTTTCCCGCTGGCCCAACGACAGTCTGACTCGCATTATAAAAGTACTGGATAAAGGCTCTATACCCAGAAATGATGATTTTTCAAAAAGAGGAGGCAAATTTACTTATAATGTGGATCGGCCCGACAGATGGAAAAGTGCAAAAGAAGTATGGATTTCGGGATTCTTCAAATATGGCTATGCAGACGATGCCGTAAAAGTTGCCAATATTGATTTCACGAATAAAACTATTACCACCTTGCAGCCAACAATGTATGGTTTCGATAGCGGCAAAGAGTTTCACCGTTGGTATGCATATAATCTTTTGGAAGAAATAGACCAGCCCGGAGAATACTTTATTGACCGCGAGCAGGGAAAACTTTATTTTTTTCCTCCGGAAGGCGGATTAAATAGCGTTGAATTATCAATTTTAGAAGAGCCAATGGTGGTAATTGAGAATGGCTCGAATATTTATTTCAGGAATATTACGTTTGAATGTTCACGCGGAATGGGTATTTACATTGAAAAAGGGAATAACAACCGCATTGAAAACTGTACATTCAGAAATCTGGGACAAGTAGGTATTTGTGTGGGTAAAGGCGTTGCTCCTTTCGACGATTTACGTCACGCCGGAACGGGTAAACCTACTTCGAGAGTTTTAGGAAGTATTTTGGCTCATTTTTACAACAACACCACTTTTAATCGTGAAGCCGGAAAAGGACATGTTATTTCCGGATGTCATATTTACAATACAGGCACAGGTGGAATCAGTATGGGTGGAGGCGACAGATTGTCGCTCGAATCGGGAAATAATGTAGTCGAAAATTGTCGTATCCACGATTTTAATCGCCTCGACAGATCCTATAAAGTTGGTATCAACATCGATGGTGTAGGTAATATAATTCGTCACAACGAGATTTATAACTGTCCGGGTAGCGCTATCCTTTTGCATGGCAACAACCATTTGATTGAATACAACAATATTCACCATGCTGTAACTGATGGCGATGATATGGGAGCTATATACTACGGACGTGATCCAAGTGAATTTGGCAATAAAGTACAGTACAATTTTTTCCATCATATAGGAAACGACCATGGTGTGATTATGGCAGTATATCACGATGATGGCGCCTGCGGAATGCAAGTCACAGGAAATGTTTTTTACAAAGCAGGTTCAAAAACAGTGATGATTGGAGGAGGCAATGATAACACATACAAATACAACATTTTCATTGATCAGAAATTAGCCTTTCATCTCGACAACAGACTGATGCGTTGGGCAAAAAATTTAATAGAAGAGGGTGGCATATATCAGAAAAGATTACAAGCAGTAAATTACAAAAATCCTCCGTATTCTATAGCTTATCCGTCGCTTGTGAATTATTTTGAAGATAATGTTGGTATGCCCAAAAGGAATTACATTCAGGATAATATATTTGTAAATGTTCAAATGATTAGTAATGGAGGAGCCGAATGGTCGGGGGCAGAATGGTCGAATGTAGGAAGAAATTACCACACCTGCGACACTTCCATCTTTGTTGATTTTGAGAAAATGAATTTTGAACTAAAGCCAAATGCTGAAGTTTTTAAATTAATTCCCAAATTCAAAGCAGTCCCATTTAATAAGATTGGCATTCAAGGTACAAAATAGCTAAAACAGACAGACATTCACAATCTTGTTAAATCAAAATAATGAAAATCTCTAAAATACTATTGGCGATTGTTGTTATTCTACAATTACAAACAGTTGCGAAAGCAACTGTAAATAATAACAATAAATTGTGGTACACCCAACCCGCAGAAAAATGGATGTTACAAGCTTTGCCCATTGGAAATGGAAGTATTGGGGCAATGATTTTTGGCGGTATAGGCAAGGAACATTTGCAATTCAATGAAAAGAGCCTTTGGAGTGGCAAGCAGCTGGATATATCAAATCCAAAATATCAGCAGAACATGACCTTGGTTAAGGAATTGCTTGCCAAAGGTAAAGTGCCTGAAGCTGATGTTCTTTTGAAAGAAGCGGGAGGATTTTCGCGGGAACATTTTGGTTCTTTTCAGCCATTTGGCGATGTATTTATGGAATTTGAACAGGACGATAATGCTACCGATTATCATCGTGAACTTGACTTGTCTCGAGCATTGGTTTCGGTTAGTTATCGCATTGATGGAGTTAAGTACCGTCGGGAATATTTTGCCAGTTTTCCCGATCAGGTGGTTGTGATGCGTATTACGGCCGATCGACCAGCCCGGATAACGATGCGGATATCCATGACGACACCACACGAGCAAGCTAAAGTTGTGACGGGAAATAACCTGGATTTAATTTTGAATGGAAGGATGCCTGAAAATGGGATCCGGTATTGTTCTCGTTTAAAAGTTCAGCCAGACGGAGGAACAACCACAACAAATGCCAATGGAATTGAGGTCAGGGCAGCTAACAGTGTCGTGCTTTTGTTATCTGCAAAAACCAATTATTCCATGAATTGGCCTACTTGTCAAAACGATATTGATCCTGGAAAAGTAACGCTTTCGCAGATTGAAAAAGCTTCAAAGAAATCATTCCCCAAGTTGCTTAAAACCCACCTAACCGATTATTCAACCTTATTCAACCGGGTACAGTTGGCACTGGAAAGTCCGGCAGATCGCAGTTCCCTGCCAACCGACCAGGCGCTGATTGCATATACCAATGCCAACCGGGAGAAAGCTCCGGATGGTGGTGATCCCGGACTTGAAGCGCTTTTATTTCACTATGGCCGGTATTTGATGATTTCCTCATCGCGCAAAGGAGCGCTGCCTGCGAACTTGCAGGGACTTTGGAACGACTCAAAAACTCCCGCATGGGAGAGTGACTATCATACCGATATTAATCTCGAAATGAACTATTGGATAAATGGGCCAGCGAATTTATCTGAGTGTTTTAGTCCTTTTTCGGAATATGTTGATTTTCTTCGTTCACCTGGTCGCAAAACTGCACGGAATTACTTTGGTGCCAACGGATTTTTTGTTAATATTTACACAAATCCCTGGGGCTATGCTGAACCACGCTGGCCGTGGGTTGGTGCCGGGGGCTGGCTTTGTCAGAATCTGTACGATCATTTTCTTTTCACCGGAAATCTAGATTATTTAAGGAAAGATGCATATCCGATTATGAAAGAAGCTTGTCTTTTTTATCTGGACATGCTGATTCCCTATGTTGACAATTCACTGGTAGTTGTTCCCGGTGTGTCTCCGGAAATCAATTTTCGCTTTGAAGATGGTAAGTTTTATCGCGTAAGTGCCGGGGCAAGCATTGATCAGCAAATTGTTCACGATCTGTTTACCAATACCATTGAGGCTGCCCAAATCCTGAAAAAAGATACGGAATTGATCAGCACATTGACTAATTGTTTGAGTAAACTCTCACCACCTCTGAAGGTTGGGCAAGATGGAAGTATTCAGGAATGGGTTGAAGACTGGAAGCAGGAAGATATTCAGCATCGGCACATTTCTCACCTTTATGCGCTATACCCCGGGCGTTTGATTGATCCGCTTAATACGCCCCAATGGGTCGGAGCGGCAGAAAAATCGCTTAGCTTACGTGGTGACAACCAAACCGGATGGGGAACAGCCTGGCGAATTGCCTGTTATGCGCGACTTGGTCAGGGCGAGAAGGCCTATGCATTTTTCAAGAGCCTGATCAGGCATTGTACTGCTACGAATATCGTTTATCGTAACGGAGGCGGAGCATACGAAAATTTGCTCACCTGTCACTCCCCTTTTCAAATTGACGGCAATTTTGGTTTTTCGGCGGCTGTTGCCGAGATGTTGCTGCAAAGCTATATTGGCGACTGGGAACAAGGTTATGAAATTCATTTGTTGCCAGCAATCCCAAAGGCATGGTCTACTGGAACAGTAAAAGGGTTAGTGGCAAGAGGTGGATTTACCGTTGATATGGAGTGGAAAGCCGGGAAACTGGTTAAAGCTGTGATTCTATCCAATCAAGGTAAAAACACAAAAATCTGTTACAACGGAAAAATTATTGAACTTAAAACAGGAAAAGGGAAAGCGGTAACGCTTGACTCTGAACTGAATATTGAAAATTAACCATTTGAGAATTTATATCATGAGAAAACTTTTTTTGCTTTTTTTATTTATTGTATTTTTCACACAATCGTATGCAATTCCTGGCATAAAGATACTGTGTACAGGTGAAACAAAAAAACAAAATCTCAATTTCGCAAAGAATGAAATTCAAACTCTTTTTGGAAAAGCATTAGAATCTGAAGGTGTGAACAATACATACACATTCAAATTAATAATAAACAACTCCTATCGGAACGGAAAATTCTCTTATAAATCAACAGGGAACAGGGAATTTACCATGGAGGGTGAAGATGCTATTTCGGTTACGAATGCTATTCATTCTCTATTGGAAAAAGTCGGGTATACTTTTGATATTTCAGGAATTACAGTTCCATCCAAATTTAATTTGAATGCCCTGAAAAACTTAAACGAAGTAATAATTCCTAAAGTTCGTTACAGAGGCATCAGACAGCATGTAAATTTTTCTATGGATATATCATCTTACCCAATTGAAGAGGCAAAAGAATATCTGAGGAATCTCGTTCGGCTTCGGTTTAATAAAATTGCAATCCATAGTTATCCCGGGCATTGGTACAATGAAAAAAATGCTGATAATAAGGCATTTGAATATGCTGGTGATTTCTTTTATGGTCATAAACATCACATGTTTGGGAATGATTTATTTAAGAAAGTCAGATTCAATGATACCCTGTTTTGTATGCCACTTGCCGAAAAAAAATATGACAATGAAAAGGCAAGAAGTAAAGTAGCTATTAATTGGATGAGACAACTCATTTCGTATTCAAAAGAATTGGGACTTCGGGTTCAGTTTTCAATGGAACCCAGGTTATACTCTGTTGAAAAAACCGTAGAAATTTGCAAGAATATAATAAAAACATATCCAGGTATTGACGATTTTGAGTTAATTACTGAAGAAACAGGTGGTTGGGGACCAAAATGCACCGACAAAGAAGTTTTATCAACCCTGAATAAATACTTTTCACCTGAGATTGCTAAAGACAGTGTTGTTTTATCTGTTATTAGGCCTACGCAACCTGATCTTAATAATTTGTATACTCAGATAGGAATTATTTCACATTCAATTGAAGTGTTGAGTAGTCAAAAAATAATTACAAACAAAAATATTAATTTGAAAATGGGAATATATTGCTCCGTAAATGCCATTACACCAGCTGTATATCGATTGGCCAGACTAAGTATTCCTAAGGCAAACATCGTATTGATGCCTTCACACGGGAGTGATGGAACTGCAGCAGTCTATAATGCTATTGTAAAAACGAAGGAAGATGCTATGAAGACAGAAGTGTATTCCTGGATTGAATTTGATGGGTTGATGTATTTACAACAAAACAGCATCAATGGGAATGCCAAATTAATGGATAACATGAAACAGTTAGAAAATGGTCAACAATATTCCCTGTTATTTAATCATTGGCGTACTGCAGAGAATCGTACATCTGCTCGTTTTGCTTCTGAAGTGACTCTTTTCGGGAACACAAATGTCAATGAGTTTTACAGACAATATGCTGACAGACTGGGAATAAGCGATAAAGATTTGTAT
>JAFNAU010000116.1 GCA_017860335.1 Bacteroidota bacterium | reverse complement strand
CTAACCGTATCCTGAATGAACAAAAATCTCAGGGAAATATTGTAGTCTTCCGTAATTTGAAAAAAGTTACCGATGATGCAATTGCCTTATTCAGTAATAAGGATGCAAAAGATATTATCATCATGCAACCTTACGAGGAGTATGTGAAGAAATTTAGTCAGGCTTTTATCGAACTCTTAAAAATTGCTCCGACTGTAAACAGTGTTTCTGAGCTGAAAGATGAAAACGATGAGCTGGAATACATAAAAGCATTTCGGGAGTTGATGAGGTTGAAAAACATCTTAACGACCTTTGCTGATTTCAGTTTTGACCATCTGTCCATGAATGAGCAGTTGTTTGAAGACTATAAAAGCAAGTACCTTGACTTGTACGACAAAGTTAAGTCCGATCATCAGAAAGAAAAAGTTTCTATTTTAGATGATGTGGATTTCGAGCTGGAACTTATCCACAGGGATGAAATAAACGTTGCTTACATACTTGTTCTGCTGGCTAACCTCAAAGACAGTAAAGACAAGGAAAAGAAACAAAAGGAAATCATTGACCTGATAGCGGGTGAAGCTCACCTTCGAAGTAAAAGGGAACTGATAGAGAAATTTATCAAAGATAATCTTCCTGACATTGAGGATGCCGACAATATACCGGATGAGTTTGAACGGTTCTGGAATGAAGAACAGATTGAAGCCTTTCGAAAACTATGTGAGGAAGAAAACCTCACCGATCATAAAGTTGAAAAAGTAATCGCCGACTATCTTTTTACGGAACGTGAACCACTGAGGGATGAAGTTCTGGACTTGATAAATGGTGAAAAACCATCAGTATTAAAACGTAAGACTACAGGTGACCGTATTATAGCAAAGATTAAAAACTTCGTGGAAACGTTTATTAATGGGATGGTTAGCAAATGACATGATCATATGGTTTATTTGTAATTTACCATTAATCTAACTATTCCTGAATAAAATAATCTTTCGTCTTAAATCTTAATGGTTGCGCACCGGTTAAACAAAAAACCCTAACTGATTGAAAATCAATTAGGGTTTTTCTCTTGTGGTACCCGGAGGGGGACTTGAACCCCCACAGCCGTGAAGCCAAAGGATTTTAAGTCCTTCGTGTCTACCATTCCACCATCCGGGCAGATTGCTCTTACAAGCATCGAGCGAAAAACGGGACTCGAACCCGCGACCCTAACCTTGGCAAGGTTATGCTCTACCAACTGAGCTATTTTCGCAATGTTTTAAAGAAACTAACGCTTTACTCGTTCGTTAAGCGGGTGCAAATATACATACTTTTTTTTAATGTCAAAATAATGTTCTGAAAAAAACTCATGGAATTACCGTTGCAATGCCATTTATCCGGGTCAGAAATCCCTGTCAGCTACAAATTCTAAATACTCTATCAGCGAGATACGTATTTCGTTGTCCGGTAAGTTCATGAGTTCTTCAATTGCCAGTTTTTTGAAGTCATTCATACGGCTGATGGCATATTCCACACCGCCATTGTCATGTGCAAACTGCATGATCTTATTTATATTTTCTGTTGAAAAGTCCTTATTACTGATCATTTTCACGATTTCATCCTTTTCTGTGCCATTTGTATTTCTTAAGGCAAATATCAATGGCAGGGTGAGTTTTCCATCTCTGACATCATTACCTGTTGGTTTGCCAACCTGAGCATCCTCGTAATAATCAAAAATATCATCCTTAATCTGAAAGCACATACCCAGGTATTCACCGTATTTCTTCAAATGATTAAGCGATTGCTCATCCACATTTACCGATAATCCGCCAACTTCGGTGCAGGTTGCAAACAGCATGGCTGTTTTTCGCTTGATGATGTCCAGGTATTTCTCTTCAGTTAACGCAGCTTGTTCGGTATTGGCAAGTTGCAGTAGTTCTCCGTCAGGCAAAATCATCCCGATGGTCGCAATAGCTTCCAGTATTCTGAGATTGTGAGTAACAGTGGCGGAATGAAGTGATTTGGATAAAATATAATCGCCGCTTAACACTGCGACTTTGTTTGTCCATTTAGCATTTACCGAAGGGCGGCCGCGTCGTTCCATGGTGTCATCCACCACATCGTCGTGTACCAGACTGGCTGTGTGGAGCAGTTCGAGCGAGAATGCGCCGTATAAAGTAGCCTTGTTTATTTCTCCGAAAAGTTTGGCGGCAAGTATCGTGAGTATGGGGCGCATCTTTTTCCCGTGACCCTGCATGACATACTCGTGTACGTTCGACAGAAGGGTGTTGTCACTCTTGAGCACAGTGTTGAACACATTTTCAAATTCCTGCAATTCGGCAAGAATAGGCTGTCTGATTTTTTCGATAAAACTCATTTTGAGCGAATAATATTAGTACGAATTGCAAAAATAAACAATTTTACTGTTTGTTTCGTTTTATCCCGACAAATGATTGTCTTTTTTTGTTTAATTTTACCGTCTGATAGAATTTTTACTGAATAATGTTAAACATTTCAGTCACTTCATTTAAGCCGGATTGAGCTCATTGGAATTCAAATTTTTTTTTGTTTGTATCCAAAATATTACAACAGCTTAATCTCAACATCAATTTAAACTGTAAGAAGACAAATCGAATGAAAAAACTTTTTTTACTGGATGCATACGCTATCATTTACAGAGCTTATTACGCATTTATACGAAATCCGAGGGTGAATTCGAAGGGTCTGAACACTTCAGCCATATTCGGCTTTGTTAATACGCTCGAAGATGTTCTGAAACGCGAAAAACCAACGCATATTGCAGTAGCTTTTGATCCGAAGGGGAAAACCTTTAGGCACGAAGCATACGAGCATTACAAGGCGCAACGGGAAATGACACCGGAAGATATCCGATTAGCTGTTCCAATCATTAAGGAAATAGTGAAAGCTTACAATGTTCCGGTGCTCGAAGTCCCCGGATTTGAGGCAGATGATGTAATTGGCACGTTGGCAAAAAAAGCAGAACAGAATGATTTTGAAGTGTATATGCTTACGCCTGATAAGGATTACGGACAACTCGTTTCGGAACATATTTTCATGTATCGTCCCAAACACAGCGGAGGCTACGAAGTCATGGGATCCGATGAGGTAAAAGCAAAATATGAACTTGACAGCCACGAACAGGTGATTGATTTACTGGGGTTGATGGGCGATAGTTCGGATAATATTCCTGGCTGTCCGGGCGTTGGTGAAAAAACTGCGGTTAAATTACTTCAGGAATTCGGCAGTATTGATAATCTGCTGAATAATACCGACAAACTGAAAGGTGCCCTGAAAACGAAAATAGAACAAAACAAAGAACAGATTGTCTTTTCACGTTTTCTGGCAACCATCAAAACCGATGTTCCCATCGAGTTTGAAGAAGAAAGATATCTGACAGAGCCGGTGAATGAACCTGAACTACGTGCTTTATTCGATGAACTGGAATTCCGGACACTTTCAGCCCGAATCTGGAACGCCGGAAAAGCAAATGCTGAAAAACCCGAGGTTAAACCTGCTGTCAATAAACCGGAACACGGGCAAATGTCGCTGTTCGATATTCCTGCTTCTGTAAATGCACAGGAAACTCAACCCGACCTGTTTTCACAACTGCAAGACATGCAAACCGTTGCCGGAATGCGGAACATCCATGAAGTGTCTCATCATTATGTACTGGTCAGCGATAAAGCTCAGCGAGCCGGGCTTATTACCAAACTTTTCAATCAGAAGTCTGTATGTTTTGATACCGAAACCACCGGTATTGATGTCTTTACTGCCGATCTGGTGGGTTTATCGTTTTGTTTTACCACAGGAGAAGCTTACTATGTGCCACTGCCAACCGGCAGAGAAGAATGTACGCTGGTTTTGAAAGAATTCAAGGCTTTCTTTCAAAGTGAACAAATTGAAAAAATCGGGCAGAACATTAAATTTGATTTGCTGATGCTGGCTTCTTATGGCATTGAATTGCGCGGAAAGATGTTTGACACCATGATTGCTCATTACCTGTTGCAACCCGAATTGCGTCATGGGATGGATTATCTGGCCGAAATCTACCTGAAATATCGCACTATACACTACGAAGATCTTTTTGGCGGAAAACCCAAAACGCAGCAAAATATCCTGAATGTAGATCTGAATTTGCTTTGTGACTACGCTGCCGAAGATGCAGATATTACCTTTCAGCTGAAGCAGATTCTGGAAAAGGAACTGAAACACAACGGACTCGAAAAACTTTTCTACGAAATGGAAATGCCATTGATGCGCGTCTTGGCTGTGATGGAGCAAAACGGAGTAAAAATTGATATTGAAGCCCTCCGCCAAAGCTCCCTCATACTGACCAGCGATATGCAGGAACTTGAAAAGGAAATTCACACGCTGGCCGGATATGAATTTAACGTCAGTTCACCCATGCAGGTTGGCGAGATCCTTTTTGATCGGTTGAAGCTGGACGAGAAAGCAAAAAAGACTAAAACCGGACAATATTCCACCTCGGAAGATGTGCTCGAGAAGCTCCGGTCGAAACATCCGGTGGTAGGTAAAATACTCGACTATCGCGGGCTGAAGAAACTGCTCAGCACCTACATCGATGCCCTGCCTCAGTTGGTAAACCCGAAAACTGGAAAGGTACACACCACATACAATCAGACGGTAGCAGCCACAGGCCGCCTGAGTTCTACCAACCCAAACCTGCAAAATATACCGGTGCGTGACGAACTCGGACGTGAAATTCGCAAAGCATTTATTCCGGAAGAGGGTGAGGTTCTGTTGAGTGCCGACTATTCACAGATTGAACTGCGCATCATGGCGCACCTCAGCGGTGATGCTAATATGATCAGCGCTTTCAACAGCGGATACGACATTCATGCAGCTACTGCTGCTAAGATCTATAAAGTTCCCATCGAAGAGGTGACTTCCGATATGCGCAGAAAAGCTAAAACTGCCAATTTCGGGATTATTTACGGCATATCCACATTCGGATTGAGTGAACGGCTGAATATCCCACGGGAGAATTGGGTTACGTAGAAACTATTTTTGGCAGAAAAAGATTTCTCTCCGATATTAATTCACAAAACAGCATTGTTCGCGGATTTGCCGAACGTAACGCAGTCAATGCTCCCATTCAGGGATCCGCTGCCGACATTATAAAAATTGCGATGATAAGAATTCAGGACGAACTGGAGAAAAGAAAACTCAAATCGAAAATGACCCTGCAGGTGCATGACGAATTAAACTTCAGTGTGCCTCAGGTTGAACTGGACGAAGTCAGAGAGCTGGTCGTACGTGAAATGGAGCAGGCTATCGCGTTGAAAGTGCCACTGATAGCCGAATGCGGGGTGGGAGCTAACTGGCTGGAAGCACATTAGCGAGTGCTTCATGAAGAATATGACAAAGAAGCCCTTTCTCATTCGAGAAAGGGCTTCTTTATTATATTTCAGAAGCAATTAAGCTAACTTGTTTACGTAAACAGCAAGTTTTGATTTAAGATTGCCGGCTTTGTTTTTGTGAATAACATTGCGTTTAGCAAGTTTGTCAAGCATGGCACTTACTTTGGGCAACATTTCAGCAGCAGCCGATTTTTCAGTTGTTGCACGCAGTTTGCGAACAGCATTACGGGCTGTTTTTGCGTAATAGCGGTTTGCCAGTTTCCGTTTTTCAGTCTGACGTATTCTTTTAATGGATGATTTGTGATTTGCCATCTCAATCTGTTTTTTAAGTCTGTTATTTATAGTAGCCCATAGGGGAATCGAACCCCTCTTTCCAGAATGAAAATCTGGCGTCCTAACCGATAGACGAATGGGCCATTGAACCGGATTTTTTAAGATATCCTTGTTTTCAATTGCGGGTGCAAATATACGGCACTTTTTTGAATTGGCAAAGACCTGTCAGGAAATATTTTGAAAAATTCTTCTGATAAATCTGTAAGATATTGATATGCAGGGATAAAAACCACACAATAAAATATATAAACTTTGTTTGCTCCTTTACTCTGTTTTCCGATAGTCTATAATTTTAACGTTTAATTCCTGAAAAAAATAATGGGATGAAGTCAGTTTTCATCCCATTAAAGTTCAAATGTCTGAAAAATTCAATAAACCGGAGGTTAGGAAAGCAGTGCGTCAACCTTTGCTTTCAGACTTGCTTTCGGTGTAGCGCCAATCTGTTTGTCGGCCAGCACACCATCCTTAAAGAAAAGAATGGTTGGGATGTTGCGGATGCCATACTCGTTGGGAGTGTCGATGTTTTCATCCACATTCATTTTACCGATTTCTACTTTGTCAGCATATTCTTCGGCAAGTTCTTCAACCAGCGGGCCAACCATGCGGCATGGACCGCACCATTCTGCCCAGAAATCAATAACTACCGGTTTTCCGGAATTGATAAAATCCTTGATGTTTTCGTCTGTAAATTCTAATGCCATAATTTTATGTTTTAATTATTGTTTGTTTTTTCAATTAGACTAATAACGCTGTTTTGTGTAAAAATGTTTTTCAGGTTTATCAAATTGAAGTGTTAAATAAGTGATACTAATCTCATAAATCAAGAAGTTTTAATCGGCAGAAGCTTAACCCATATCAATTCTATATCTCAGAATATCCTCCTGCTCAGCATATTTCAGATACTGATAAACTGCCGAATTAATCTTTATCCGGTGTGATCTGGCAAATAGTGTAACCTTTTCGGAACTGAAAAAGTCCTTTACCTCAATATACACATTCACATCACCCTTATTGCCGGCAATAATCCGGGTCAGTTCTTCCACTACGTCGGCAGACAGTTTTTGCAACGAAAGGTTAATATGGATGCGCTTGATAAGTTTTCTCACATCTTTGAAGGGCATGATATTCACGATCTTCAGTTCTATTTCCGGTTTTACATTTGGATCGCGGGCTGGCTGATATTTATAATCCGCGCCTTTTTCCTGAACAAGAGCATGGATATAAATGAATAAGTCCTTGATCATGTATTTTCCGTAATCTTCAAAGTTTTTTCCAAAGAGCGGAAACTCATGGGAACCATGATAATCTTCTACAGTAATCATGCCATAGGGCTTTCCGGTTCGGGTCATGCCGTCCCGGAAGGCAGTGATCATGCCGCCGATTTTCAGACCTGTGCCCAGCTGATATTTGGACGGGTCTTTGATATCGACCGTATTAGCATTACATATATTGTTGAGTTCAAATTCAAATTCATCCATCGGATGAGCTGAAAGATACATACCGATCATTTCGCGCTCCTTATTAAGCTTGACCAGCGGCGACCATTCAGGAGTGTAGGGTACTTCCGGTTTTGTAATTTCCACGGCATCTTCCAACGCTCCGAAGAGGGAGTTCTGGTTAAATGAAACATCCTGCTGATAGAGGTTACCATATTTCATGAACGTATCAAGTACCTGTTCCTCCCTGGAGTTGAGCGTAAAGAATTGTTCGCGGCGGATATCGGGCAGGGAGTCGAATGCACCTGCAAGTACCAAACTTTCCACGTTTTTTTTGTTACAGGCGTTGAGATTTACACGCTCAAAGAAATCGAAGTTATTTTTGAATTTACCATTCTTTTTGCGTTCTTCGATAATAGCTTCCACAGCACCTTCTCCCACATTCTTGATACCTCCGAGACCGAAACGGATATTTCCCTCTTCGTTGACGGTGAAGGTTAGCTCACTTTCGTTGATATCCGGACCGAGCACGAGCATTTTCATGGACTTGCATTCGTCCATCAGCTTGCTTACTTCGGTAATGTCGTCCTTGTTTCTGGTTAAGTTGGCTGCCATAAATTCGGCCGGATAATGAGCCTTGAGGTAAGCAGTCTGATATGCTACCAGTGAATAGCAGGTGGCATGAGACTTGTTGAAGGCGTAGGATGCGAATTTGGCCCAGTCCGACCAGATTTGTTCCAGCTTTTCTACGTCCTTGTATCCGTTTTTCTGGGCTCCCTGCAGGAATTTTTCATGCAGCGATTCCATCTTATCCTTCAGTTTTTTACCCATAGCCTTACGCAATTCGTCGGACTGACCGCGGGTAAATCCGCCAAGGTCGCGACTCAGGAGCATGACCTGTTCCTGATAAACTGTAATGCCATATGTGTCATTCAGCCTTTTTTCCATTACCGGAAAAGCGTATTCGATGGGTTCTTCGCCATGTTTGCGTCGGATGAACTGAGGAATATAATCCATTGGTCCGGGACGGTACAGCGCGTTCATGGCGATGAGGTCTTCGAATTTGGAGGGTTTCAGTTCCTTGAGGTATTTCTGCATACCGGCAGACTCAAACTGGAACACTCCGACCGTGTCGCCCTTACTGAAAAGATGATAAGTTTTCTCATCATCGATGGGTATGCTGTCAATATCTATATCAATGCCTTTGGATTTTTTGATGTTGCTAAGGGCGTCTTTGATGATGGACAGGGTTTTAAGACCCAGGAAGTCCATTTTTACCAACCCGACATCTTCAATTACAGTACCTTCGAACTGAGTGATAACCTTGTCTTCCTTGGTCTCTTTGTCCACAGCAGTACTGAGCGGCACCAGGTTAATCAGGTCGTCGGCTCCGATGATCAGTCCGCAGGCGTGAACGCCGGTCTGTCGCACGGTACCTTCGAGCATTTCAGCATATTTCAGGGTGTTGGAAAGCACCGGATCGCTGGAGTCGCGCGCATCGCGGAGCTCGTCCACATATTTGAAGCAGTTGGTCAGATTGACTTTTATATCTTTGTCGTTTTCGTCTTTCGGAAACTTACCGGGTATCAGCTTGGTGAGTCTGTCGGCTTCGGAGAGTGGCAATTTCTGCACACGGGCTACGTCCTTGATGGCCGATTTGGTTCCCATAGTGCCGTAAGTTACGATGTTTGCCACACGACCTTTTCCATATTTTTCGGTAACCCAACGTACTACCTGTCCGCGTTTGTCATCCTCAAAGTCGATATCAATATCAGGAAGCGAGATACGGTCGGGGTTGAGGAAACGCTCAAACAGCAGGTCGTATTTCATCGGATCGATATTCGTTATTTTCAGGCAGTATGCCACCACCGAACCGGCTGCCGAACCACGTCCGGGTCCTACCGAAATATTCATATCGCGGGCGGCCTGTATGAAATCCTGTACAATAAGGAAATAACCCGGGAAACCCATTTTTTTCATCACATCCAGTTCAAAATCAATGCGATCCTTCGTCTCGTTGTTCATGTCTGCTCCGTAACGACGCAGTGCACCTTCGTAGGTGAGTTTTGTCAGGTAGTCGGCATCGAGCTTAATGCGGATGGCTTTGTCATACCCCCCAATACGATCGAAGGCATCGCCGAATTCTTCTCGCAGCGTTGGTTCATCATATTTTGCGCGGTAATCTTCCTCTGTGCCGAATTCTTCAGGAATGGGGAATACGGGCATCATCGGAGGCGCTTCCAGTTTGAAATGTTCTACTTTTTCGGCTATTTCTACCGTATTTTCCAGACATTCGGGGATATCGGAGAAAATGTCAGCCATTTGTTCAGGTGTCTTAAGCCACTCCTGTTTGGTGTAGCGCATGCGGGTAGGGTCATCCAGATCCTTTCCCGTACTCAGACAGATGAGATGTTCATGGGCATCGGCATGCTCTTCTTCCACAAAATGAACATCATTTGACGCGATAAGTTTCGTATTGGTTTTACGGGCAAGGTTGATCAGTTCCTTGTTCTGCAGTTCCTGTTTTACATAGGTTTGAGTGTCGGCTCCGGGTTTGTCGGTTTTGTGCCGTTGCAGTTCCAGGTAGTAATCGTCTCCAAATACTTTTTTATACCACAGCACTGCCTTTTCAGCGGCAGCAAGGTCGCCGGTTTCAATATTTTTGTGAATTTCACCACCCAGGCAGGCAGATGTGGCAATAATTCCCTCGCTGAATTTCGCCAGCAGGTCGTGGTCAATGCGCGGCCTGTAATAAAATCCCTGAACCCATCCATAGGATACAAGGCGGCAGAGATTGTGATATCCGGTTTCATTTTTTGCTAACAATACCAGATGGTATCCGCTTCGGTCATCCTTTTCTTCCTTGTCGTACCGGCTTCGACGGGCAACATACACCTCCGAGCCAAAGATAGGTTTGAATATCTTTTGTTTGGTCAGTTCAATTTCCTTCCTGATTGTTTCTTTTTCTTCTTCCGTAATCCCGTCTGATTTCAGCTTTTTTCCCAGTTCGGCGATTTTATCTTTTGTTTTCGCATTTTTCTTTTTACAAGTGTTGTAAAATTCCTTAATGCCGAACATATTGCCGTGATCAGTGAGTGCCAGGGCATTCATTCCGCTTTCAATGGCTTTATCTACCAAACCCGATATGCTTGACATGCCGTCGAGTACCGAATAGCTGGAGTGAACGTGTAAATGTACGAATGAACCCATTTGTGTAATGATCTGGAAGTAAGCGATTTAAAAAAGTGTATTTTTTGAAAAAATCTGGCTGATAAAGGTACAAGAATATTTATCGGGAAGAAAATTTTCGCACAAAAAGTTATTGACAATTTCTCCGAAAACAGTGTGAAATGATGTGAATGAGGGAGATAGGCCATGTTAAACTTTTTCAACACAAATATATTGGCTGACGACACCGACTGCAAAGTTGAAATCTGTTCTGTGTCCATTAAGTGTCAATAAACATCAGGTTCAGGTGTAACATATTATTAATCTATTTATAAAACTTATATATTACATATATATCATGTATTTATACATAGAAGTAACATATAAGTAACAAATAAGTGATAAATAAGTAACATATGAGTAATATTATAAGACCGGATACGCACGAATACCGCATATACCTATAAGCAGGATGAAACAAGCGGAAATAGTCTTGATTAAATCCTGCCTGCAGATTAACAACTCGGCAAAGAAGCTGTCATATCTGTCAAAGTCTGAATAAACATGATTTTGTCAAAAATATTCTGAATGAGAATGCTCTGAACAGCTGGCTACAATTAACATCTCAGGATAATTTAGCAAACGGATGAATATTGAAATGATTTTATTGAAAAAACGGAGTTTTAATCTTAACACTTTGTGGCCAGGAAACTGTGCATAACGTATGTTTTTGTGATTTATCATTGTTTTTTGGATTTTAACTGTTATTTTTGTGAGTTAAAAAAGCAAAAATCCTGCATGATGACCAAACGAATGTTGCTCTACGTATTTGCAGTAACCGCAGCGTTGTTGCTTGCGGCGTGCAACCGGCAGCAGAATGAGGCCGACCGGATGCATCTCAATAAATTAGATAGTTTGTTGACAGTACAACCCGAAGCGGCAGCTGACAGCTTGAAACAATTCCATCCCGCCAAACTCTCGCATTACAATCGCGGTTATTATCAGCTTCTGGAGGTGATAGCTCTGGATAAGACCTAGGGAGTGACAGACAGTACAGCCTACGAACCGATAAAGGAATCAACTGATTTACTGGAAATAAAAAAAATTAATGATCCGCTATTATTGTATTTTTGTTACCATTATTTGGGTTTAATTCACTACGAAAACAATAATTCATCATACAGTATCATGTATTATGAGAAAGCGATTAAAAAGGTAAGGCAGTATGGTGATAAAAATTATTTGTTTAACACTTATAGTGAAATTACCTGGACATATTTGAAGATGAAAAAATATGACATAGCCAGACAGTATATTGACACCCTAAATAACTTCAAGAACTTATCGGATGTACAAAAAGCAAATATATATCAAATTCTGTCAGTGTACTACGAATTAACCAATGAGCCATCGAAGGCGTTGGAAATCAATAAGCTGATTGTAAAATCAAATAATAATTACACGGATTTATCCAGAATGTTATTTAAAATCTCAAAAAATTATGAGGCATTAAATAAATTGGACAGCGCTTTGCTGTATGCTGAAAAAGCGGAAGAGTGTAAGCTGGATTCGGCTTACTTTCTTAATAATTTGTATTATCAAAATATTGGTGAAATATCAGAGCAACTCAAGTTGTGGAAAAAAAGTGCATTTGCATATAAAAAAGCTTACCTGTTAAAAGAAAAAGCAACATCAAAAGCGTTGGATAAACAAATTATGTCACTCGAAAAGAAA
>JAFNAU010000010.1 GCA_017860335.1 Bacteroidota bacterium | reverse complement strand
CACAGGCCTGAAACAGAAGTGCGATGAAAAAATGAAGCTTTTTACCGATTCGGAGGTACTTATCTATAATTCAGATAATAAACTGGTAGATATTTCAATCGCGCAAGCCGGACTGAAAGCGCGTCTTTTTTCATGGGGCAGGAAAGCGGATGCTACCGTGTGGGTCCTCAAAACGGAGAAAACGGAAACCGGAACATCACTCTATTTGAAGTATCAGGAAAAGGAGTTCGAACTGAATATTAATTTCTTCGATGATGCATCCCTGGAAAATGCCATGCAATGCGTTTGCACGATGCTTTATCTGAATTACAAGCCGATAGAAATAGGTAAGCGGTTGCTCAACCTCGAAACTGTCGCCATGCGGCTTGAAGTGAAAGAGGGAAATCACGATTGCCTGCTTATCAATGACACCTACAACTCGGATCTCAACTCGCTGAGCATAGCCCTGAGTTTTCTCAATCAGCAGTCAACCAAAAAGAATCTGTCGCGTACCCTGATACTTTCGGATATATTGCAAAGCGGACATTCCTCCGAAGAACTTTACGAGCTTGTTGCCAGACTGGTACAATCAAAGAATATTCACAGGATGATAGGAGTGGGAGAGGTTATTTCGAATTATGCCGATAAATTTCAGACCGAAGAAAAATACTTTTTCCGCACTACCGATGATTTGTTGAAATCTCCGCTGATGCGCGAATTCAGCAAGGAAATTATTCTGCTCAAAGGTTCACGGAGTTTTCATTTCGAGGATATCCTGGCTAAGCTGGAATTGATTGTTCACGAAACCACCCTGGACGTCGATCTGAATGCACTGGTGGACAATCTGAATTATTTCCGGTCGAAACTGCGCCCCGAAACCAGAATCATGTGCATGGTAAAAGCTTTTGCTTACGGTAGCGGCTCGGTGGAAGTGGCACGTACACTTCAAAATAACCGCTGCGACTACCTGGCAGTCGCTGTGGGTGATGAAGGTGCTGAGTTGCGGCGCGAAGGAATCCGGCTGCCCATCGTGGTGATGAACCCGGAAAAGGGTGCGTTCGGAACAATTTTCGACAACAAACTCGAACCCGAAATATACAGTTTCCGCTTGCTTAAACTCTTTATGGCCGCTGCCGAAAAACTGGGTCTAACGGATTATCCCATTCATATTAAAATTGATACAGGTATGCACCGGCTTGGATTTAATCCGGAAGACATGCCCGAACTTACCGCTTTGCTCGCTAATCAGAATCAGCTGAAGGTTCGTTCTGTCTTTTCGCACCTCGTTGGGTCGGACAGCTCGCAGTTCGATGATTTTACGCGTCAGCAACTCGAACTTTTCACCCGATGTGCGGATGAATTGTCGGGACCTTTCAACCATAAAATCCTGCGCCACATTCTAAACTCTGCCGGAATTGAGCGTTTTCCCGAATTTCAGTTTGATATGGTACGCCTCGGTATCGGACATTACGGTATTACGGCATTGCCAAATGTAAAATTAGCCACTGTTTGTACGCTAAAAACAATCATTCTGCAGATACGCAATGTGAAAGCCGGCGATACGGTAGGCTACAGCCGGAAAGGGAAAATCACACGCGATAGCCGCATTGGTGTAATCCCGATCGGATACGCCGACGGTTTCGACCGGCATCTGGGCAACGGAGCAGGAGAGGTTTGGGTCAACGGCTGCCGCGCAAAAGTGGTGGGGAATGTGTGCATGGATGCTGTGATGATTGACCTTACCGGCATCCCTGCCAGCGAAGGCGATGAGGTTGAAATTTTCGGAAATAACATCTCCATTGATGAAGTGGCCGCAAAGCTTCAGACCATCCCCTACGAAATACTAACAAGTGTCTCGCGCCGTGTGAAACGTGTTTACTTTATCAGTTGAAAGGAAACGATTATTTCTCAATCAAAAAATAAATAGAATCCAATAAATTCAGACTATATACAAGTCCCCTTCAGGGGATTTAGGGTGCATTTATGTTGACAGCATTAATTCATAATATTCAAACTGCAGCTAATCTGCTGAAAGGTGCAGCACGGCTGGCAGCTGATCTGAAAAAGGATTTCGGAATAATTTGTCATGCGGATAATCAGCAACAGGCAGAATTTGAACAAAATAATATCCGGAAATATCTGTCGGAAAATAATTTTGTGAATGTTCAGCTTTTTGTAAAGGCCGAAACTAAACCCTTGCTGGCTGATGACTGTGAAAACATTGACGCGTCGTTCCTGATCATTCAGTTGATGGATAACAGCAGGAAAAACATTCAGAAGCATCTGAATCTGTGCAGGGAATTACGAATTCCCTATGTTTTTTTTCGGGAAGAATTTCCGGATTTTGATTTACGAAAAGTGATGCTTCCGATAGGTTTCCTGCCCGAGGAGCTGGAAAAAGCGCAGTTTGCTTCCGCTTTCGGACGGTTTTGCGGTTCGGAGGTGCTTATGCTGTTGGCTAACGACTACGGATCGAAAGCTGCCGTTAATGCTGAAAGGATGAAAGAACTTTTTGACCGGTTTGAATTCGTTTACAGGCAGGAAAAAGCGAAAGCCGACAGCTTCAAGGTGGAAAAGGAAGCAGTATCTCGGGCGGAAATGGAAGGATATGGGATGGTTATTATTTCCGCTTCCCGCGATTATGGTCTCGATGATCTCATTTTTGGCCCTAAAGAATTGCATCTGATCCGAAAGTCAGCCGTTCCTTTGTTAATTGTAAATCCGAGAGGCGACCTGTATACTTTGTGCGATTGATTTGAAAACTTTATTTTTTTAACATCTCAGATTCAGATTTCCATTTCAAAAAAATCTATCTTTGTACTCTTATCAGATACATAAACTATGTCATTTCTTCAAAGCAAAGGGTCAGCATTTCGTCACATCTTTTTAAATAAATATGTGATAACGCTTGTTGCTTTTTTTGTTTTTCTGATTTTTTTCGATAATAATAATCTGATTAACCGCTGGCAAACCGCCCGAAGAATTAGGGGCATGGAGAAAGAGATTAATTTTTATCAGTCGGAAATTGATAAAAACCGAAAAAAAATGAATGAAATGCAAACAAGCGATAAGAGCCTTGAGAAATACGCCCGCGAGCAGTATTATCTGAAAAAAGACAGTGAAGATGTATTTATAATACGGGAAGAAGAATGAATAAAAAGGTACTCAGTATAGCTCAGATTACAGGAGCAGTTTTGGTTTTTGGCGGAGCTTTTCTCAAACTCCTTGAATACGGAACACCCACTACTTTTATTTTCTCAGCAGGCGCTTTGATTTTAATTGTTGTTCAGTTTATCTATATATTACAGGCTCGAAAGGAAATCAAACGCATACAGCGCCTTTATCGTCTGATGTTGTTGGCAACAGCTATGCTTGGTGTGGCAGCATACATGATGTTTGCCAAACCATATTCCGAATCGTGGGTGGTGATGGTTTTGCTTTATGCTGTTCTTTCTGTATTCCTTTCCTTCAGAACAAAATAGTAATTTTATATATACACAGCGGGCATTCAATCTATTTGATCTGAATGCCTGCTGTGTTTTTTATTGAAGAGATTACTCCGGATTAGATTTCACTGTCGTCTTCGTAGTAACGGGTGTATGAATTACCTTTTTTCTTGCCTTCCTTAGCGCCATAACCATATCCGTATCCGTAACCGTATCCGTAACCATAGTTGCTGGTATATTTCGAGTATGATGTACCATCGGGTTTCACGTCGTTGATTACGGTGTACATGTTACTGATGTTATCAGCTTTAAGCTGGATGTTCAGTTTCTTGAAAAATCCTTTGTTTGTTTTTTCACTGCGGACGATCATCAGATTGGTATCCATAAGTGGAGCCAGCGAATAAGCATCGGCAACCAAACCGATAGGGCTGGAGTCCACAATGATGTAATCGTACATGGTGCGCAGCTGGGCAAACATATCTTTCAGTTTGTCAGAACGGATTAATTCGCCCGGATTAGGAGGTACAGTACCTGCGAGCAGAATGTCAAACGGGATACCATCTTTTCTGAGTATCAGATCGTTGAGTTCAAACTCGCCAATCAGATAATTGGTAACTCCGTTTTTCTCGGTAATACCCAGTCGGTTGTTGATACTGGGCTTACGGATATCCATATCCATCAGCAGTGTTTTCAGTCCGGTGAGTGCATATACCGATGCCAGGTTCGTACAGAAGTAGGTTTTTCCGTCACCCGATTCGGCCGAAGTTGCCATTATGGTTATTTTTGATTTTCGTTGTACAATGAATTCGATACGGGTTCGGATTACGCGAAACATTTCAGTAAACGATGATCGGGGTCTGATGCCCGCCAGTATTGGATCGGTACTGTGTGTATGTCTTATAGCTCCGAGCAGGGTAAAAGCGCCGTTTTTCTCCACATCTTTTGTGTTGCGGATGGTATTATTGAGCAATTCTTTCAGTATAACGAATATGGCCGGAATCAGCAAACCGATAAGCAGATAAATCAATGTTGTTCTGGATTTTTTATCCTGATTGATTTGTGTGATTACACGGGCTTTGTCCAGGATATTATTGTCAGGGCTGTTTGAAGCTTTCTGAATGGCTGCTTCAGCACGTTTTTGCAGAAAGAAAGTGTAGTAATTATCATCGACGCGATATTTTCGTTCGATTGAAATCATTTCCATTTCTTTATTCGGAAGGGCATCAATTTCTTTCTGCACACCGGCCAGTTTCCTGTTCAGATCGTCTTCTTCGATATTTATGGAAGCCCGCATGTTTTTCACCACTTCATTAATGGACAGTTTCAGATTATCAATATCACGGTCATATTTAGTGTATAGCGGATTTCGTTCGCTGATTTTATTTCGTTCGGAAATCAATTCGTTAAACTGCTGAACCAGTGCCATGAGCATAGGCTCGTTCAGTCCCAAGCTCGACGGAGCTACCACAGCGCCCGAAGCCAGATTAGTTTTCAGATAGTTGGTCAGATAATTCAGATAGGTTTCACGAAGCTTCAGCTCAGCACGTTTTTCATCATACTGTGTCGCTTTTCCCAGTACTTCGGTTGAATGGCTTGGCAAATCAACAATCTGGTTTGAGCGACGGAACTCGGTCATAGCTCCTTCCGATACCGAAAGGGATTTTGAAACGGTATCGAGCTGTTCGTCGATAAATCTCATTGTTTTGGTAGCAGCATCATTTTTCCGTTCCAGATTCTCAGCCAGGAAAGTTTCGCAAAGTTTGTTGATGAAATCGATATCCCGTTCGGGCGTTTCGCTGGTAAGCGAGACATTGAGTACTGAGGATCCTTCAAGAACAAATTTAAGATCCAAGCGCGAAATAAAGTCTGATACAAGTGATTCCTTACTGCGGAATCGGAAGTATAAATCCTGATTTGTATATTGCTGATTTACTGGAAAAACAGTTAAGAAAAACAGGTTGTGCTGTAAGGGCTCACCATATCTGCCCTGTATTTTCAGACTTTTATCGACAGCTCCGTCTTCATCGGTAATGATAAAACTACCATCGGCTTTCAGACTTATTTTGAAGAGAGCCCCATATATGTTCGGGTCAATATAATCTGAACTGATGATAATAGGAGAGGTATTGTAAAGATTTCTTGTTTTAAATCTTCCCTTCGAAATGTAATCAACATTCAATTGAGGTAAACTATCTACAACGCGGTTGATCAGATCGTAGGAGGTAAGCATAACTATCTGGTTATCAACATTGCTGTAGCCTGCCTGAACACCAAATCCCTGCATCAGGGCCTGAGAACCGCCCGAATATCTTGTCTCTTCAATGATCAGCGTGCCGCTTGACTGGAAATTTTCGATCAATGATCTGTTTTTGAGATAGGCAAGCCCCAGAGCCAGCACACCAAAAATTACAAATAAATACCAGTAATGCAAAAATAAGGCAATCCATTCTTTAATATCAAAACCAGATTCTTCTTCATCGTTGAATTGTTGCTTGCTGTAATAATACTCGTCCATAATTCGGGAATTTTTAGGTATTTTATTCGATAGCTTACCGGCTATTTACTTAATTTAGTATAATAAAAAACGTTTATAAATAATGATACTGACGACATAATCAGCCCTAAGAATGAGCCGTAATTGTTTACTTTATAAAAACTTGACGATTGTTTGCGAACATAAATTATATCATTGGGGTAGATATAGTAGTATTTTGAATCGATAACCGATGTAGGTCTGATGTCAAATTCCATAATGGTAGGACCATCTTTGGTTTCCCTCAGTATCTTCACATGTCTTCTGTCACCACTCTGCAGTATATCGCCCGACTGAGCCATCGCCTGATAGATTGTCAGACGATCCTTATAAACCGGAAAAATTCCTGTACCAGTTTCACCGATTACCGTGTAGGTTTTGTTTGCCAGCGTCAGGTTAATTTCAGCATCCGGAATTAACTCCTTGAAACGGTTTTCAATAGCTTTGGCAGCCTCAGGAAAGGTCAAATCTGCCACAGGTATGGAGTCTATGAACGGAAGGTCGATGGTGCCATCAGGATAGACCCGGTAGGAGTTCGATTGCTGTGAAGAAGCATTGCTGCCCGCGGAAATCAGTTCATCAAAATCTTTGCTGGAGGTAATAAGTCTGAACATAAGTTCATCATTTACCTGGATCTTATAATCCTGATAATCAGATTTTGAATATTTTGGAAGATTTCGTGCATCTTGCAGTAGTAAAGTGTTGCGGGGTGTATAGCAGGAACTTAATATGAAAACCACAACAGTCAGTAACAGAAGCTGTACCGGATTTAACTGGCAATATTTATATTTATGTACTGATTTTAGCATACCCGGTTAATTTGAAGCAGGAGTAGAAGGAGAAAATAAGTTGTAAAAAAACAAACCAAAGGAAAAAGTAGAAAAAATCGTTGAAAGTGCAGTGCCGAATGTTGACACCGAGAAAAACTGTTCTTTGACGTTCTGAATATAGATTACATCGTTCGGCTGGATATAGTAAAACTCGGAATTAATGATATCCTTGCTTCTGATATCAAATACTTTTATTTGTGTAGTGCCGTTGGTTTCTCTTAATATCTTGATTTTGCTGCGGTCGCTGTAAGTGTCAAAGTCGCCTGCCAACGCCAGAGCCTGAAAGATATTCATCTTTTCTCTGATAATTGGAAATTTGCCAGTAGAACCGCCTCCGATCACATTGAAATAACGTCCGATGATTTTTACATCAACGACGAATTTTTCAAGTATGTAAGGCTTCAGCGCTTCTTCAATTGTTTTTTTTGTTTCACGGATATTTTTCCCGGCCACATAAATATGCTCCACAACTATGGGAACTTTGATGGTGCCATCGTTTTTAACCGTATAAGTATATAAATCGGTGTAATCCGACGAACCTCCCGACATCATGGAAGTCATACTCTGATTGTTGCCGTTGAAATGCTGATTGGTCTCATTTTCTGTGGAATACATTCTTATATACAGTTTGTCGCTGGGGGCAAGTTTGTATTCTTCGTATCCCGTCTTTTCTTCATAACGGGGTATAAAAACGGAAGGTTCCTGTAAATAGTTGGTTTTCCTGGCTGTGATACAGGATGAGAATAACATTACATTTATCAGTAAGAATATGATGGTAATTTTCTTTCCGATGATATATCTTGACATTGAAAACTGATTTTAACTGATTTTATCTGCAAAGATATTGAAAATGGGCGAAATTCATGCTTTTATGATAATTTTATAATGTAAAATTATGTTTTAATTTGAAAAAACAAGGGTTTACTGTTATGGAAGCTCTTAAATTTTTTTAAAAGCCTTTTGTTGTTTATGTCTCACAGCAAGTTCATATTGGGGATAGACCTATTTTTTTTAACAGAAAGCACTCCCTGGAAACGATATTCAGAGAAAAAAAACTCCGCTTTCTATTTTTTTAATAAAATGCGGAGTTTGAAGGAATGAAATTATCGCTTATTTATTTTTTTCAAGCAAAAGCGTACGTGTAGGCTGGTCGCATACTTCTGTCGGACCGAAATACTGGATTGGACCCGGATAAATATAATCCGGCTGTGCGTCTTCCCATTTTTCGCGATATTTGGCGAAGAATTTGAAAGGCTCGCCATCCAGACGTACCAGTGCTTTCTGGATAACAGGTTTCATTTTACCACTCCGGCGTTCCATATTCATCATCATGGTGATAGGCACACCACCAGCAATCCATTCCGCCGCAGGTTCGGTCAGTTTACGCACGGAGGACATATAGCCTGTTTTGCCTTCTGAAATGAGGATCGAAGCGGTATAACCCAGCGAGTAAGTATAATCAGCATCGAAATTGGAAGGTATGGCGCAACGGCCTTCGTATCCAAAGAAATGATTGATAGCAGAGAATTTACCTTTGTACTTGCCTTCAGCTTTCATCTGAGCCAGACGTTTGCCCACCATCTCAATGAGTAATTTTTCGGTTTCGATGAGAGAAACCTGAATGTTACCATGAGGGTCACGATCCAGCGTGAGTTGTTTTGCAATGCCTTTCGGGAGACTGCGGTAAATGTTGCAGCTTTCAGGTGTAAGCATCCCTTTTACGTATTCGCGGCGTTCGTCATCAGTATTCATCGCGTTGAAGTCGTCGTTGTCGGCCAGCATATCGTTGAGCTCGGCAATCAGTTTCTTCATAGCAGGGATAAATTCAATCAGGCCTTCGGGAATAAGTACGGTACCAAAATTCAAACCGGCATTTCCGCGGTTTACAATCACTTTGACGATGTTGTTTACGATATCGTCAAGTGTTTGATTATTTGCTTCAACCTCTTCCGAAATCAGACAAACGTTGGGCTGGCTCTGAAGGGCGCATTCCAGCGCGATGTGTGAAGCCGAGCGACCCATCAGACGGATAAAATGCCAGTATTTCTTGGCTGAGCTTGCATCGCGCTGAATGTTGCCGATTAGTTCGGAATAAACTTTACAGGCGGTATCAAATCCGAATGAGGTCTCGATCATTTCGTTTTTCAGGTCACCATCAATGGTTTTCGGACAACCAATCACCTGAATTTCTATCTCTTTTTGTTTGTAATACTCGGCGAGTACGCAGGCATTGGTGTTTGAATCGTCGCCGCCAATGATTACGATGGCTTGAATTCCAAGTTTTTTGCATATTTCTGCTCCCTTGTCAAACTGCCATTCTTCTTCCAGTTTGGTACGGCCAGAACCGATGATGTCGAAACCGCCGGTATTGCGGTAATCGGCAACCACTTTTTCAGTTAATTCGGTGTGTTTATGTTCTACCAGACCAATAGGACCTTCCAGAAATCCATACAGTTTGTTTTTGGGATTCAATTTTTTAAGTCCGTCAAAAAGTCCGCTGATTACGTTATGACCACCGGGAGCCTGACCACCTGAAAGAATAACACCCACATTTACCACCGGGTAATTCTTTTTTTCACCTGGTTCAAATGTAAGTAAAGGCATTCCGTAGGTATTTGGAAATAATTTCTTAATATCATCCTGATCCGCAACCGATTCGGTGGCTTTTCCTTCTGTAATTGATACGTAATTCTGAAGTGCAACCGGAAGTTTGGGCTGATAATGAGCACGCGCTATCTGAAGCGGGCTTTTAGTCATTGGTTTCATAGATTTTTATTTTTTATTTTATTGATATTCAGTAGTTTTTTATTTTATTGAAAATCACTGCAAAATTAGGAAAATAAATTAATATTTGAAAGAATTATAAGGCCTGTTTTGACAAAATAACAACTTTGCATACTTATATTACTATTCGGGATATTTTTCGTACCTTTGCGCCCGATTTAAAAACAACTGCGCGTTGCGGGTAAAAATCTGAATTTTGCTGTCGGTCTGACAGATGGATATCTTTAAGGTACACGTTTTCCAACCGGAAACTTTTTTCTTTTTTATTCTAACATGAGGTTGAAAGTAAAAAATTAAAAAAGCACGAATCTGTTTTTAGTGCTTTTTACTTTCATCGGGCTTCGGACGACTACTCCAGACGTGTACTAAAAAACAAAAAATGACATTTAAAGAATTGAATTTAAAAGACGGGATTCTTTCGGCTATCGAAGAACTCGGATACGAGCAACCTATGCCCGTACAGGAACAGGTAATACCTTTCATGCTTACTCAGTCAGCCGATTTGGTAGCGCTGGCTCAAACCGGAACCGGAAAAACAGCCGCTTTCGGATTACCAATCCTCAATATGATTGACGTAAACCGCAATCAGGTCCAGGCGCTCGTGCTTGCACCGACACGCGAACTTTGCATCCAGATTTCCAACGATCTGAAAGGCTATTCGAAAAATCTGGATGGATTGAGAATTGTGCCTGTTTACGGAGGTGAAGATATTCGTGTACAATTACGTCAGCTTGATCAGGCTCCGCAGATTATTGTTGCTACACCCGGACGGTTGATCGACCTGATCGAAAGAGGAAAAATCAAACTTCAGAATATCAACTTTCTGGTGCTTGACGAAGCAGATGAAATGCTGAATATGGGTTTTAAGGAAGATATCGAAAAAATACTTGAACAAACGCCTGAAAACCGCCGTACAACTCTCTTTTCGGCAACCATGCCTGCCGAAATTCAGCGCATAGCGCGGCAGTATATGCATGATTATGAGGAAATTACTGTGGGTTCACGTAATGCAGGTACGGAAAATGTCGAACACATTTATTATGTTTCGCAAGCCCGTCAGCGTTATCTGGTGCTTAAACGTATCGTTGATTTAAATCCGGATATTTACGGAATTGTTTTCTGCCGCACCCGTCAGGAAACCAAGGAGGTAGCTGATAAACTGATGCACGATGGGTATAATGCCGATGCACTGCACGGCGACTTGTCGCAGGCACAACGTGATACGGTGATGCAGAAATTCCGCATTCGAAATATACAGCTACTGGTGGCAACCGATGTGGCTGCACGCGGACTGGATGTCAGCGATCTGACGCATGTGATCAATTACAATCTGCCCGACGATGTGGAAATCTATACGCACCGAAGCGGGCGTACAGGACGTGCAAACAAAACCGGTGTTTCTGTCTCTATCATACATTCCAAAGAGAAATTTAAAATCAAGGATATTGAACGAATGCTGAAACGCAAGTTTGAACAGCAGCAAATTCCTAACGGGCTGGAAGTCTGCAAAAAACAACTTTTCTTCATGATTGAACGGATGCAGAATGTGGAAGTGAATGAGGAACAGATTGCACCTTATATGAGCCAGATTATGAAACAAATGGAAGGCCTTCCCAAAGAAGAAATTATAAAAAGATTTGTTTCTCTGGAATTCAACCGATTCCTGGATTATTATAAAAATGCTGTAGATCTGAATATTCCGGAACATAGTTCCCGTGAACGGGACGGACGAAATGACCGCTCCGGAGAGGAAGGTGGTAAGCAACGGAAAAAATCGGGAGTACGCGTACGTTTGAAAATTAACCTTGGCAGCCGTGAAGGCATGAACCCCAAAAGAATTCTCGGAATAATAAATGATGTTACCGAAGATAAATCTATCAATATCGGTGATATTGAAATTACCAATAAATTTACGTTCTTCGATGTCTTTGAAGATCAGCAAGATAAGGTAATCCGTGCTTTTGAGCATGCCGAAGATATGGAAGTAGCTGTTGCAAAAGGCTCAAAATCGGCGAATGAAAATCGCGAAAAACCCAAACGGGATTATTCAGGAAAAGACAGAAACAGATCCTCTGCAGGCAATTATAAAAACGAGGAAAAACCCTGGAGAAGCCGCGACCGTAAAAGTTCGGGAAACGAAAAAAGAAAGAGATGGTAACCGGTCTGATGACTTCTCTGATAAAAAACACAAAAAGCTTATTCGCAATGAATAAGCTTTTTGTGTTTTTATACCTCTGGGCAAACCGGAAAATGAATGTTAGAATTTCAGTTCTTCATAGGGAAGTCCGAATGTGTCTGCAACTGCTTTGTACACTACTTTCCCGTTAATAATGTTGAGACCCAGACGTAGATCAGGATGTTTTGCACAGGCAGCTTCCCAGCCCATATCTGCCAGCATAACGGCATAAGGCAATGTGGCATTAGTCAGAGCCAGTGTTGAGGTAAACGGAACAGCTCCGGGTATATTGGCTACGCAATAATGAACAATTTCATCTACTTTATAGGTAGCATCAGCATGTGTGGTGGGGTGCGATGTTTCGAAGCAACCGCCCTGATCAATAGCAACGTCAACCATCACAGAACCCGGTTCCATCAGTTTAAGCATCTCTTTTGTAATTACATAAGGCGCTTTTGCTCCCGGTATGAGCACTGCTCCGATCACCAGATCGACTGAAGGCAACAATTCTTCGATATTGTATTTGCTCGACATGAGCGTTACAACATTTGACGGCATAATTTCGCTCAGATAACGCAGACGTGGTAAGGAAATATCACAGATAGTAACGCGGGCACCCAGTCCTGCAGCCATCAGCGCTGCATTCTGACCCACAACACCTCCGCCGATAACCAGAACATTCGCAGGTTTTACGCCCGGAACGCCACCTAGCAGAATACCTTTACCTCCTTTGGGTTTTTCGAGGTATTTGGCCCCTTCCTGCACAGACATACGTCCGGCAACTTCCGACATCGGGAGTAATAAAGGCAAAGTCTTGTTTAATTCCACTGTTTCGTAAGCCAGACATACAGCTTTACTTTCGATCATTGCCCGGGTAAGTTTTTCGTCGGATGCAAAATGAAAATAAGTAAATACAAGCTGATTGGGACGGATTAATTTATATTCACTCTCAATCGGTTCTTTTACTTTAACAATCATATCTGCCTGAGCATAAATACTTTCTGCGTCAGGTAAAATCTGAGCGCCGGCTTTGATGTAGCGGTCGTCAGAAAATCCACTGTTGACACCGGCATTTTTTTGTACAAATACCGTATGACCGTGAAGTGCTAATGTGTTGGCTCCTGAAGGGGTTAATGAAACCCGGCTTTCATTGTTTTTGATTTCTTTTGGAATTCCTATTTTCATGATTCTTGTAGTTAATGAATTTTACGCGATAAAATTACGATAGTTTTTTGACAAATTGTCATGTAAATCAAAAATATTTTCTTAAAATATGAAATTAAATACTTTGAAAATCTCCAATTAGAGCTAAACTGCTGACTAAATGTATAATATTTTATTACCGTGGAATGACTGTTATTCTTCTTCGTAGCTGAAGTAGGGCTGATCCTTGCGGGGTGCCGGTCTCAGATTTTTAAGCGGTACATATTCCACCGTTACAACTGAAGGATCCAGATCAAGTATCTGAGTATCGGATGTTGTGAATTTTTTTATACCATAATATATTGAAAGTATAGCTTTTGATTTAGTTGGCAAATCCAGGTTTCGCACAATACGTTCAACAACCACAAATCTCCAGTCACCTTCGATGTTTGCTTCTTTGAGCGATGGATATCGGCTGGTTAAATCAACTTCACCTTTTTTCTCCATTTCTTTACAGATACGACGCACGTAAGTGTCAATATGTATTCCCATTTTAAAACCGGCACGGATATTAAGCCTGAATATCTTACCCGGAATGAACGTTTTTACTTCATAGTTGAACTCAAATGGATCATCGCTACGGGTGAGATATACAAACCAGTAAGTATCAGCCCGCTTGGGTTGTTTGTTGATGAGTGACTGAACAATCTTCGATTCCATTTCATCCGGATATTTGGCACGTGTCACGTACACTAAGTGTGTGGCAAATTTTGGCACTTCTTTATCGTTACTGATTTTTTCAATCTGAGAAATATATTTGGCAATAGGTATATACGAAACGCTTCTGTTTTTTATTCTCCGCCCATTATACCATACGTACATTATAAAGAATAGTCCTCCGGCAATGATAATTGTCACATACCCGCCATGTATGAATTTCAGCATATTGGCTGTAAAGAACCCACCTTCAAGTGTGATAAAGAACAGTGTTACGGGAATACTGAACCAGAGTGGTTTTTGAGAATTATACAGATAGATGAATAAAAGTGCTGTAGTCATCATCATGGTGATGGTAATAGCCAATCCGTATGCGGCTTCCATATTGGAAGAAGACGAGAAGAAAACGACTACCGCTATGCACAATACCAACAGAGTGAAATTAACAAGAGGTATATACATTTGACCTTTGATTTCGGTAGGATATTTAATATGTATATTCGGCCATAAGTCCAGCGAAATGGCTTCGCTGATGATGGTGAATGAACCACTGATCAAAGCCTGACTGGCAATTATCGCTGCGAAAGTTGCCATGGCTACTCCGATAAACGAAAACCACTCGGGCATCATGCTGAAAAAAGGATTTACTCCTTCAACCAACATATTTGGATGTGTGATTATCCAAGCACCCTGTCCCAGATAATTCAGAATTAAAGTTGCTTTTACATATATCCAGGAAATTCGGATATTATTCAGCCCGCAATGTCCGAGATCCGAGTAAAGAGCCTCTGCGCCGGTAGTACAAAGGAAAACAGCTCCGAGTATGATCATTGCATTCGGTGATGCCTGAAGCAACCTGACAGCATAAACCGGATTAAAAGCAGCAAAAACTTGTGGATAGAAGAGCAGGCCATACACTCCCAGTATGCCCAGCATGGTGAACCACAGAAACATGATTCCTCCGAATGATTTACCCAAACGCGATGTGCCGAGGGGTTGTATGAAGAACAGTACAATCAGAATGGCGATAGTGATTGGAAGAATGGGTAGTGAAGGTTGGAGGGCGTTGAGTCCTTCGACAGCCGAAATAACCGTAATGGCAGGAGTAATGACCCCGTCGGCTAACAGGGTTGAGGCGCCTATTGCTGCAATGAGATAAGCCCACCGGTAGTTTTTACGAATAAGAGCATATAGCGAAAGTATCCCTCCTTCACCATGGTTGTCGGCACGCAACGTGATAAGTACATATTTAACCGTTGTTTGCAACGTGAGAGTCCAGATAATACAGGAAATTGCTCCGTAAATGTATTCCGGATTGGCTTTCCCGCCTTCGGGCAATCCTCCAAGGATTGCTTTCATTACATACAACGGCGAAGTTCCGATATCACCGTACACAATCCCGATTGCCAGAAAAAGCCCCATCAGACCAAATGGCACTTTATGCTCACTTTTCATATCATTTCATTTTAAAAAAACGTGCAAATGTATTGAAATAATTTCTAATAATGCTGAATTGGTCTGAAATTTTGAAAATATGCTGGTTTGAGCTATTATCCAGTTTGTGATGTTCTGTACCGAAAACTATTTTTAACCAATAATCAGAAAGGTTTTGGGAAAACTTTTGTAATTTTGTCATCTGATTTTGTCATTTTGTCAGTTAATTTTTCAAAAAAATGATTGATAATACAACGATCTTGAATTGGATATGAAACCTAACGAATTACAATCTGTTAAACACCGGTTTGGTATAATCGGAAATTCTGAACTGCTGAATCGGGCTATAGATATTGCAGTTCAGGTGGCACCCACCGATTTGTCTGTACTGATAACCGGTGAAAGCGGAGTGGGTAAAGAAAATTTTCCACAAATAATACACAACTACAGTCACCGAAAACACGGGCCTTACATAGCAGTAAACTGTGGCGCTATTCCTGAGGGAACTATCGATTCGGAACTTTTCGGACATGAGAAAGGATCATTTACCGGGGCAACCGCCGACCGGAAAGGTTACTTCGAAGTAGCTGACGGAGGAACCATTTTTCTGGATGAAGTTGGTGAATTGCCTCTGTCCACCCAAGTCAGGTTGTTGCGCGTACTCGAAGCCGGTGAATTTATCAAGGTGGGTTCGTCCAAAACCCAAAAAACAAATGTAAGAGTGGTGGCAGCCACAAACCTGAACATCACTCAGGCGACACGTGACGGACGTTTCCGCGAAGATTTATACTATAGGCTGAATACTGTGCCGGTATACATCCCGCCACTCAGAGACCGTAAAGAAGATATCCCCTTGCTTTTCAGAAAGTTCGCAGCCGATTTTGCCGAAAAATACAAAATGCCACCAATTCGTCTGACTGACGAAGCTCGCCAGATGATAATGAACTATTACTGGAACGGAAATGTTCGTCAGTTGAAAAATATTACCGAACAAATATCTGTCATCGAACAGCAACGGGAAATTACGCCCGCTATCCTTCGTTCGTATTTGCCGGCAGAAGATATCGAACGTTTTCCGGCATTATTTCAGCGTGAGAGGTCGGATCAGAAAACTTTCAACAACGAACGTGAAATACTCTATCAGGTTCTTTTTGATATGAAAAAGGATATGAACGACCTGAAAAAGGTTGTAAATGACCTCATGCTTGGACAACCTGTTCATGTGCAGCCTGTCAATACGGATTATGAAGCGGAAATTTATCATCATGATGACACTGCCGGTCAAAATCCGACACAGTCCTACACTGCTGGTATCACCAATCAGAAAAAATTCACCCATGTCGATGATGTGGAAACGTTTCAGGATGTGGAAGATTATCAGGATGAAAATGAGGT